>JBEKZG010000018.1:0-16363 GCA_049510095.1 Occallatibacter sp. | reverse complement strand
GCTGTTTTGACGGGCATGAATCGATTGTGCGCGTTTCCGCGCATTAAGTTGCAAACTCCGGGGAAAGATCGGGTCCGTCCTCTTGGATTGGCCGGATTGGCTGCGCATGCAGCAGGGCCTGTTATCGCTTCGTGGGAACAGTTCTGTAAGCAAGCTTCTGGACGCGATTGGCATGGTCCGTCCGAGCGTAGAACCGAACACACGACCCTACTTTCTGGAGGACGGGTAAGTACCGCGGAACCATTCATCCGCGCTGAGCGTAGATCACTTTGCGCGGGCCGAGCATGGGTTACTCTCGCGCAGGTGAATGCCAAGGAGAACCGAATGCGTACGATCGTCAGCGTTGCCGCCTTATCGTCCTTGATCTGTCTCGCGGTTCCCGCCTGCTTCGCGGGGGCGCCGCCTTCTTCCAAGAGCGCCGCAGCCACCGTCACAATCGTATTCAAGGACGGACACCGGCAGGCCTTCAACCTGGCCGATATCGCGCGGATCGAGTTTCCCGGCGGGGCGGAGGTCAGCGCGCCAGCCTCCGCGAATTTGCCATCGCGGGGCCGATTCCTAGGTAAATGGAAGGTAGGCGACGGCCAGGGAACGGACTTCTACATCACGCTCGATGATAGCGGCGACGCGAAGCGGTCAATTGGCGACATGCATGGCAAGTGGATCTACGTCAATGGTGAAGCGCACGTCACCTGGGATGATGGCGCGCAGGATGCGATCCGCAGAATAGGCTCCAGCTACCACAAATACGCCTATTCGGCGGAGAAATCGTTCACCGATACGCCAGACAACGTTACGGACGCCCACAACACCACGCCCCATTCCATCTAGTGTGGTGAGTCTGAAGTTCGTTGAAGAACAAATGCGGGTCCTTCGACTCACCACCCCCAAACTGAGAAGCGTTTGGGGCCCCTTTCGCTCAGAATGACGGCTCATTTTATATGAGGAACTTTAGAATCAGGACACTAGGCCCGAGACGGCCAGCGAAACCAGGAGCGCCTGGCAGGTGTGGGGTCCGATGCCGTTGCTACGGATTCGCTTGTCCGCAACCGAGCCAGCGCCTCCTTAACTTGCGCCCGCAACGACTCCGCTTCAAAGGTACAGGAGCGCAGATAAGCTGAAACCGTGAGCCCGGCATCCGCGGCTCGCTTGCGCAGTTGTTCGCACTCCACACGGCTCATCCGGATGGTAATGCTGGTGGACTTGAGATTCCGCTCCAGCGCCGTGGAGCGGCTCAGCGCCGCCTCCGGGGCAACCTCAGCATGGGTCTGAGGAGGCGGCGGGATCGCGGACCCACCAGTGGAGCCGGAAGACTCGCAGAACGAATTGTCGGCGGCATCGCTGGGCCGGTAGCGCGCGTGGGCACGCAAGGCGCGTTCGTAGCTGAGAGTCGCGATATCGTCCTCGAGCGCGTCCAGGTTCCACACCGAAGCGGAACCTTCGGCCGCGGATCTGGGCGCGGCAAGCGCAGCCAGCAGGCCTGCAAAACTGGCCGCTGCTGGTGTGGGCGCCGATCGCGATTCCTGCTGCATGTCCTGAAGAATAGCGTTTGCCGGGGCCAAGTCCGCAACGCAGTATTGAATCAGCGGCAGGGCGCATTCCAAATCAGGATGCCCCTAGCGCAATTCCCGAATTGAGAGAGAGGCCTGGCACGCGCGATCAAAGTGCCGCCCGTCAGACAGCCTCAGCTTCGACGTCCTGAGGATCGGGCAGCACGCGTCCTGGAAGCCGCAGAAGCTGGGTGACCGCCCCGGCACTCATGGGGCGCGCAAACAGAAAGCCCTGGCCGAACCGGCAACCCATTTCCCGCAGCAGATGGTATTGTTCGCGAGTTTCAATGCCTTCTGCCACCACATCCATTCCCATCACGCGGGCCAATTCGATAATAGTGCGTACAATCTGCAACGCCTGTTCCCCCTCGGTCATCCGGCCCACGAAGGAGCGGTCGATCTTGAGGACATCGAAAGGAAAGGAATGCAGATGGTTGAGCGAGCTGTAGCCGGTGCCGAAGTCGTCCACCAACAGCGAAACGCCGAGACCGCGCAGACTTCCCAGCACCGCCATCGCCGTCTGTATGTTGGGAATAAGGCATGACTCAGTCATCTCAAGGCCAAGCTGACGGCTCGATATACCGGATTGCAATAGCAGCGCCTCAACATGGTCGGCGAGGCCGATACGCGAGAATTGGCGCGGGGACAGATTGACGCAAACGCGCAGGGAACGGTGGACGGAATCCTCGCCGCACCACTTCTGGATCTGGGCGCAGGTCTCGGCAAGGCCCCAGTCGCCGATGGGCAGAATCAGGCCGCTTTCCTCCGCCTGCGGAATGAAATCCATGGGTGGAATCAGCCCGCGATCCGGGTGATTCCAGCGGATGAGCGCTTCGAGGCCGACGATCTTGCGCGTGGTCAGTTCGACTTCCGGCTGGTAGTAGAGAACGAACTCGCGTCGATCGAGACCGCGGCGCAAATCGGAAGTGGATGGCCATTTCAGGCGGCCTCCGCGAGCCGGGTGAGAGCGCTTTATCTGGTGCGAGGCAAAGCTCTTGCGCAGCCTGCGCAGTTCCAGTTGGCTGGCAACCATCTCGCTAAGGCTCTCCAGCATGCGCAGCTTTTCCGGAGGCATGCTCGGATTGGTTCTGCAGAAGAGGACAGTCAGTATTCCCAGGATCTTGCCGTTCGATGAGCGCACGGGAACGGCGGCAAAAGAAACTGCGTCGATCTTCCTGAGGATCAACTGCGAAGATAGGAATTGAGGGTCCTTCGCGATATCGGGCACAAATACGGGCCCGTCCTCCTCCAGCACTCTCTCAAAAATCGAGCTCTTCCGAGGGAATTCGCGAGGGTGCCAGCCACAACAGGCCTTGAGCCAAACGCGGCTCTCGTCGGCAAATCCGATCCCGGCCGCATCGGCACCAAAATACCCCGCGGCAAGACGTGTGATAGCGTCATAGGTTGCTTCGGGAGGTGTATCTAGAATCCCGCTCGATCTGAGGGCAGCCAACCGTTCAGCTTCGTGGTGGCCATCGAGCCTGCCGGTTTCCATTTCCGCCTGTGGCATTTTCTCACCGACTTGTCAGTCCGCACGTCAACCCACAGGCAAGTGCCTGCCGCGAACTTTCATCTCTGTTATCGGAAAAGATCACGGAGGCATTAGATTACGCAGGGCGGTGAACCTGGGTTACCCCTCCCTCGCCGGGAGGTTCCTCACTTCCGGACATTATTTCCAGATGGGGGCTGCCCTGATTCTGTCCAAAGGAAGGTGAGTTGGTCGGCATCGTCCTGGACCTGCTGATCTACGCTGACGCCTGGCGAGTGGCCGCCCGCCAAGCTATAGTGCAGCAGGATCGGCCTGCCGCTGGATGACGCTGACTGGAGCAGGGCGGTCATTTTGCGCGCATGGAGCGGGTCTACGCGCGTATCGCTGTCGCCGGTAAAAAGCATCACCGCCGGATAAGCCGTGCCCTGCTTCACATTCTGGTAGGGCGAGTACTTCAGCAGGTAGGGAAACTGCTTTTCATTCTCCGCCGAGCCGTATTCCGTAACCCAGTACGAGCCCACCAGAAACTTCTGGTAACGCAGCATGTCCAGCAATGGATAACCGCACCAGACAGCCGAAAAAAGTTCTGGCCGCTGGGTGATGGACGCACCCATGAGCAGGCCTCCATTGGAGCGGCCGCTGATGGCGAAGTGCTGCGGCGATGTGTACTTGTTGGCGATCAGGTACTCGGCTGCCGCAAACCAGTCGTCGAAGACGTTTTGCTTCTTCTCGAACATTCCCTGCTCATGCCAGCTTTCACCGTACTCGCCGCCGCCGCGTAAGTTTGGCACCGCGAACCAGCCGCCCTGCTGCAGCCACCATGCATAGAGCGGCCTCCATTCCGGAGTAATGTCCACATCGAACCCGCCATAGCCGGTCATCAGCAGGCGCACCGTTCCGTCCTGCTTGAGCCCCTTTTTACCGGCAATGAACATCGGCACCTGCGTGCCATCCTTTGATTTGAAGAAGACCTGCTTCAGTTCGTACTGGCTGGGATCGAAAGGGATCTTTGGCTGGAAGAACACTTCCTGCTTACCGGTCGTGGTATCCAGCCGGTAAATCGTTGGCGGGACAACGAACGACTCAAAGCTGAAATAGCCGTACCGATCGGTCGTTCGTCCGTACACGCCGGAGGCGGAACCCATTCCGTCGTAATCGATTTTGCCCGCAGGCTTTCCATCCAGGTTAAATACATTCGTCTCCGTCTTCACATCCTTCAGCCGGTTTACGTAGATTTTTCCGCCCACGATGGACCAATCGGAGATCACATCCGGCCCTTCGGGCACAATCGTCTTCCACACGTCGGGCATGATCCCTGGATCGGCCCGCAAGATCCGGCCCTTGGGCGATTTGTAGTCGGTCTTCACATACCAGGCACCCTTGGCGTAGGTGGCGTCAAAGCGCGAATCCAGGCCCCACACCAGCACCTCGAAAGGGGAATCGGGCTTTTTGAGGTCGCGATACACGATGTCGACGCGCTTTGCCGGCACGCCGCGGTCGATCTGGATGACAAGATACCGGCCATCGTCGGTGATTACGCCCGAAAACAGATCGTTGCCGGTCAACTCTTCTCCGCGAAATTCGCGTCCAAAGATCAGTGTGTCCCTTGAGTTCCGGGTCCCCAATACGTGCTGATACAGCAGCGTTCCGTCTTTGGTGTTGCGCGCATAGTAGAGGCTGGCCCCGTCCGGCGCGAAATTGATGCCCACATAACGTGCCGCCGGCAACTCATCCTCCAGCGTCTTGCCGGTTTTCACATTGAATACATGAATGCTGTTCTCGTCGGCTCCGCCGGTCTTCATTGAATACGCAATCAGTGTCCCATCGCGGGAAACATCCTCAAGCCCCACGGACGTATTCGGATCGCGGCTCAATGCGGAGGGATCAATCAGGCGCTGGTCCTTAATTGGACTGCTTGGATTGGGGTTGCCTGGCTTGGGAGCGCCTGGTTTGGGAGTGCCTGCGCCTGCCCAGCCGTGGCGAACGTAGATCGAGTACTGCTGCTCTCCCGCCAGCCGCTTCAGGAAAAAGTAGTTGTCCCCCCGCTGGGTGGGAGCGCTGGTCTCGGACACGTTCTCGAGCGCGTCCAGATCGTCCACCACATCGGGCCGCATCCGCGCCTGCTTCATGTAGCGCGCGGTGTACGCATTCTGAGCATCGATGAACGCGCGTGTCTCAGCGCTCTTTGCATCTTCCAGCCATCGATAGCTGTCAACGATCTTCGTTCCAAAGTAGTCGTCGGCTACGGGCTTGGCCTCGGCGGCGGGAGGCGGCGGCAGCGTGATGCCTTCCCGTCCATGAATGGTCTGGGCTGCCACGCCTACCCCCATGAAGAGAGCAAGTCCAAAACCGGAAAAAAGCTCCATGCAATGGCTCATGGGAAAAGAATACGCGGGAGTGCGGCGGTTGCGCACTGGATTCGCTGTCTATGCATCGAACCCGTAGAGTATGCATGTGAACAGCGCTATCCCGGTAAAATCAAGACAAGTGGCAACTTCGCCCACAGCTCAGCCTTCTCCGCGCCCGCCCTCGCGCTGGGCGCGTGCGCTCAGGATGCTGCGCCCTTCGCATGTGCACACCGTATTTTCCGCCACCATCTTGATGATGGCCTTCGGCTTTCTCTCGCGGATCATGGGGCTGGTTCGGACGAAATACATCGCGTGGCTCTTCGGCCATAACACGGATGCCTTTTACGCAGCGTTCCAACTCCCAGACATGGTCTCTTACTTTCTGGTTGGCGGCGCGCTTTCGGCCACCCTGGTTACGATCCTCACCGGCTACCGCGATACCGGGCACGAGGATGACGGTGAGCGATCACTCTCCGTCATCCTCACCACCATGTGCATGGTGTTGGGCGGCGCAATTGTGGTTGCCGAATTTCTGGCTCCCTGGTACGTCCGCCATATGTTTCACGGGTTTGACGCGCAAAAAGCCCAGCTTTGCGTTCGCCTGACCCGCATCCTGCTGCCGGCCCAGTTGTGTTTCTTTGCCAGCGGGGTTTTTGGCGCGGTGCTGATCGTGCGCAGGCAGATTACGGTGCAGGCGATCGCGCCGCTGATCTACAACCTGGGTACCATCGCAGGCGGCCTCCTGCTGGTGAAGCACATGGGCATCTCTTCGCTGGCCATCGGCACGTTGGCAGGCGCATTCCTGGGCAATTTTCTTCTCAATGCCATCTTCGTGTACCGTGCAGGGCTGCGCTTCCGGCCTATTCTCGATTGGCACGACAAGGGGCTGCACGAGTGGGTGCGGCTCTCGCTGCCCCTGATGGCCGGCGCTTCGCTGGTCTCGGCGGATCCCTGGATCATCTCTTATTTTGCTTCTTCCACCGACGGCGCAATCACGCTGATGAACGTAGCGAAGCAACTTTTTGCCGCTCCCATCGCCATTCTGGCAGGCGCTGCCGGCGCTGCCTCCATGCCATTCTTCGCCAGCCTCTGGGCGAAAGACCGCCGCTTTGAATTCGCTGTTGGGGTCGCAGATTCGGTTGCCCGTGTCGCCGCTCTGGGATTGCTGGCGGCTTCGGCTATGGCCGCTCTAGCCGGGCCTCTGGTTGAGCTGATCTATCTCGGCGGACGCTTCTCCGCGGCCGACTGCCGGGAATGCGCCGCCTATTTTGTTGTCTTCTCCATCGCACTGTCACTTTGGTCGGCGCAAGCAATCTACTCCCGCGCCTTTTATGCCGCTGGAAATACCTTCATTCCGATGGTTGCGGCAACGGCGGTCACTGTGGTTTCCATTCCCATCTACGCGTCGCTCTACCGCTCGCAGGGAGCCATGGGGTTGGCCATCGCCTCCGACCTGGGAATTGCTCTCCAAACCGTATCCCTGGCCGTACTGCTCCACCAGCGGCGCATGGTTTCGCTGGCCAGCCTGGACTATGCCGAGTTAGGCCGCTGCCTGCTGGCGGCCATCGGCAGTGGAGCCGTGGTTTGGGCAGCTGTCTGGGGCCTCGACAGGCTTCCCGGCCATTCCTGGGCCGTTTTCAGGGCTTCGCATATCCGCTGGATCGACTTGACGCTGCTGCTTGCCGGAACGGCCGTCTGGGTTGCGATTGCCCGATGTATCCTGGAAAGGACCGGATCGGCTCTGCCCAGAGTAGCGATGAAGCGGCTGGGGCTCGGATAGCGTACCCGCCTCTCGTTTCCCCTTCATTTCAGACGCAAAAGCCCCTGCGGATGCAGGAGCTCTTGTGAGCATGCGTCGGCGTCCGGGGCCCCTGGCTTTACGCCGGCTTGGGTGCTTCGACCGGGGCCGGCGCGGCCGCCGCCGCCGGCTTGGCATCGGGCTTGCGAATGTCGATGCCGCCCTTGAAAAAGGCGCCATCCTCAATGCTGATGCGGGCCGCGCTCACATCGCCGCTCAATGACCCTTCGGCGCGGATATCGACACGGTCGGAAGCGGTTACGTTGCCGCGCACCTTGCCCAGCACCACAATTTCCCGGGCGGTAATGCTGGCGGCCACCTGGCCGTTGCGGCCCACAGTGACGCGGTTACCGGGCAGATTCACGCTGCCCTCAACTTTGCCGTCGATGAAAAGCGATTCAGATCCGTTGATTTCGCCTTTAATAAACAGGCCCTTGCCGATGGAGGCTTGCTCACCGGCGGAGATGGGAGTGGAACGGACGGGTTCGGGTGCGGGAGGGGCGGTTGGCATGGGGCGAATCGGCTCCGGTGTTGGGGTGGGGGTGGGTGTTGGATGGTTCGGTCCAGACTGGGCGGGTTTCCACATAGCGCTCAAGGTATTTCCTTTCCTGTCCTGCGCGGACCTGGGCTGCCAAGGCAGGGGCCACTGCCTTGGGCCCGAAATCTGAGGTTTTAGACCGCCGGGCTGCTCGCCTGCGGCGACCCCTTCGGCGGCAATCGGTGGAACGGTCTTCTTTCCTGGTCCGCCAAAATACTGTTCCCCCGCTATTCTAAGACCGAGCACCGGGAATCGGCCAATCCCTTATTTGGCAACCTGCGCCGGTAGCCGATTGTGACAACAGTTTCAGTGCCGTCCATCTGCCATCAGTCTTGTAAGCGCGTTCGTCGACCGGACGCTGGAATTGGGACGGAAGAACAACTCAGCCTTGTGATGATAGCGTCTATGGGCATGAGCAATTTGGACAAGAGCTGCTTTATGAGCGTCACTCTCGAGGTTTTCTCGAAGTCGGATTTGCAACCATTGGTGGCCGCGCTGGGCTCGAAAGTCCGCGTCCATTTCCTAGGAACGGAATTCCGCCTGTTCAAGGCCTACCGAGATCTCGCTGACCGACCTAAGATGCCGGAAACTTCGGTCCTTCGGTACTGCAGGCTGATCGAGAAGCTTCCTCCTGAGGAACGCGCACTATGGGATTCAGCCAAGTCGAGAAGCTTCTGGATCGGCATTGACGCTCCAGGGCCTGGCACCTATTACTGGTCCGCAGTTGGCTCCGATGCAATTCGCGCCGCCGCAGAGGTCGGTGCGCAAATCGCGATTACTGTCTATGGGCCGATGAAAGTCGCGCGAAAGTCAAAGAAGAAGCAGTTCCCAGGTTCCACGAAGTAGTCGAGTATCGATGGTGACCACTGATGTCCTACTCTTGAGCTATGACCGATCGTGAACTGGTGGCGCGGATTGCCCGCTCCGCCGGCCAGAAAGCCGGATACAAGCAACTTGTCCGCGAACTGAGCCTCGGCGGCGGCATGCAGCGCCGCCTGCTGCTGGAGCAGCTCGCCCGCCTCACTGCCCGTGGCGAACTGACCAAGCTGGACCGCGAGCACTGGAGCATTCCGAGGAGGATCTCCGAGGCCGTTGGCACGCGCGAGAATCTCTCCGCCGGCCGGCTCGACCTGCATCGCGACGGCTACGGGTTTGTGCGTCCCAATGCGCGGCAAGCGTCGGGGCAGGATGACATCTTCATTCCACCCTCCGAGATCAACGGCGCCATGCAGGGCGACCAGGTGCTGGTGGAAGTGGAACCGCCCAAAGCCGATGGACGCCGCATGGGCCGCATTGTCCGCGTGCTGGAGCGGCGCAATCCGACGGTGGTCGGCATCTTTCACTATCGGCGTTCTGACCGGGCGCAGGGTCATAGCGTGGTTCCCTTCGACGAGCGCATGACGCAGCCCATCCTGATTCCTCTCGGCCAGGAACTTCCCTCCGCAAATGAGGCTGCCACGCCGCACCGCGTGCTCGGCAGCGAAGCAATTGCCGCCGAGGTACATGAGAACCTTGAGGGCCTTGTTGTCGATGTGGAGATCACCAGCTGGCCCACGCCCACGCGTCCCGCCATCGGACGCGTGATCGAAGTCCTTGGCGATCCGGAAGACTTCGGAGTGGACGTCGAGATGATGATTCGCAAGCACCAGTTGCCGCGAGTGTTTCCCGACAAGGTGCTGGCTGAGGCCCGCAGCGTGGCGCATCTTGACCCCGAAGAAGTGGCGAGCCGCCGGGATTTTCGGGAACTCCCAATAGTCACTATCGACGGCGTGACGGCGCGCGACTTCGACGATGCCGTGCTGGTAACCGAGCGGGTAGGCGGAGGCTATGAGCTGCAGGTGCACATAGCCGACGTGGCTGAATACGTGCGCGCCGGAACGGACCTGGACCTGGAAGCGCGGCTGCGCGGCACCAGCGTCTACTTCCCCGACCGCGCCATTCCCATGCTGCCGCAGGAGCTTTCAACCGGCATCTGCAGCCTGCGCCCCGGCGAAGACCGGCTAGTCCTGAGCTGCATCATGCAGCTCGATTCCGACGGCCGCATCGAGAGTTACGAGATTGTCGAAGGCGTCATTCGCTCCGCCGCGCGCATGACTTATACCGGCGTCCACGCCATTCTTGAAGGCGACGCCGAAACACGCGCCGGCTATGCCGCGCTGGTTCCAAACTTTGAGCGGATGCGCTACCTTGCCGGCCTGATGAACAAGCGGCGCGAAGAGCGAGGCAGCATCGACTTCGACCTGCCCGAGCCGGTCATCGAATTCGATGAGCACGGCCAGATGCGCGGCATTACCAAGTCCGAGCGCACCTGGGCCAACCGGCTGATCGAGGAATTCATGCTCGCGGCCAACGAGTGCGTGGCCACATGGTTGGAAGGCATGGGCGTGCCGTCGATCTATCGCATCCACGAAAAGCCGGAAGCGCGCCGCGTGGTTCAATTCGAGGAACTGGCCGCGTCGTTCGGCTACTCCCTGGGGCTGGGCGCTCTGCCGGTCAAGCGCATCCAGACCCGCGGAGACCGACGCGATGCGCAGCGCAGCGGGCGCAATCCGCACACCCATGAAGTGCCCGAAGATATCCCGGTAACGCCGCGCATGTACCAGAAACTGGCTGCGAAAATCGAAGGGAAACCCGAGGAGCGAATTCTCAGTTATCTAATGTTGCGCTCTCTGCGGCAGGCCCGCTACTCCGAAATCAACGAGGGCCACTTCGCTCTGGCCGCGCCCACGTACACCCACTTCACCTCGCCCATCCGCCGCTATCCCGACCTGATTGTCCACCGTATCACCAAGACGCTGCTGCGGGAAGGCGTGGGCGGCGCGGGAGAAATTGCCCATGACCGTCACAGTTCGCCGTGGACGCATCCGCATGAAGGCCTGACTGGCCTGCACGTCACGCAACCGCATCGCGCGGAAACAGTTTTCACCGGCGAGCCTCCCATCCCTGAAGCAGAATTGGCGCAGATCGCCGAAGAGACCAGCCAGACGGAGCGCCGCGCCGCCGAGGCAGAGCGCGAGTTGATTGAGTGGAAGAAGGTTCGCTTTATGCAGGACCGCGTGGGCGAGGAATTTGCCGCGCTGGTGCTGAACCCGGCCAAATTCGGACTATTTGTCGAGCTGACCGATATGTTCGTCGAAGGGCTGGTCCCTATCGACACGCTGCGCGACGACCGCTATACCTGGCGCGAGAACACCCACGAGATCATTGGCGAGCGCTGGGGACGCCGCTTCCGCGCAGGCGACCGTGTACAGGTGATTCTGGACCGCATCCTGGCCCAGGAACGGCGCTTGCAGTTCTCCATTGTCGAAGAGGGTATGCCGCTTACCGGCAGTCAATCCGCGAAGCCGCCCAAGCCGAAAAAGAACAAGCAGAAGAGACCCGCGCTGCCGGGCGCAAAGACGAAGAAAAAGCGGTTCGTCAAAAAAGGAAAGCGGCGCTGAAGGCTGATAGCCGGCGGCCAGTTTTGAATCAGTGCGCCGACTCGCCTCACGTTTTCCGATTACGCCTCCGAACTCTGTGCCGCCCGTGGTACGATCCGCTAGAGCTCTTGGCGTCAGGAGATAACCATGGATACCACAACGATCATACAAATAATCGCAGGACTTCTATTCATCGTGGTCTTTCTTGCGATGATTCCTCCGTACTGGACTATCTTCAAGAAGGCCGGCTTCTCACCCTGGCTTTCGCTCTTGATGTACGTCCCCTTGGCCAACATCATTGTGCTTTACGTTGTTGCTTTCTCCGACTGGAAATCTGCGCCAGCGCCCCAGCCCTCAGGGCCGCCGACTCTACCGCCAAAGGCCTGACGCCCTTCCAAACGCACTGGCCCTTGTCCTGTGCCCGAGAAATAAGCGGGCGCCGGGAAAGGTAGGAGATGATCGGAACTTCCAGCCCAAGCGCCTAAGGAGGCTATGCTCGAACAGTCTTAGACGCCCGCCTGCTTTGCGGCAATGACGCCGATGATCGGCAGATTGAAGCGCTTGCCATTGTACGCATTAAATACGCACGCAAGCCACAACGCGAACCAGCCCAGTTCCAGGAGTCCCCAGATCATCCTGTTCAGGAACCACGGGAGGAAGAACGCCGCGATCCCGAGGAAGATCCCCAGCACTATATCGACGATGACGACTGCAACGGTCAGCAGAATCGATTGCCAGGCGTGGAAACGCACGTTGGAACTTTGGTTGTAGGGTGGCACCATCAGAAAGATGATGGCTGGAATAAACGTGACGTACGCGAGTGCAGCTGCGGCGTTGTCGGTCAGGCCAGAGGAAGCCGGCACGGGCGCCTGGAACTGCGGAGGGGGCGGCGGAGGCGCCTGGTACTGCGGCGGGGGTGGCGGGGGCGGCTGATACGAAGAAGGATCGGACACGGTAGCTCCTTTGGATCGAGGCTGGACTGCGGGACTTGGTTTTCCACGCTCAAGCGTAGGGAATCAGAAAAGAAGAATTTCCGGCGCACGATCGCGCAAATTGAGCGCAGGGTTGGGTCGAGATAAGGAAAACCCGGATACACATAATTGTCAAGAAGGATTTGTTACGGCAGAACGACTTTCCTCTGCTGCTGGGGAGTCAGCGCGGGGAGCGGAGCGGCAGGATAGCGGCGTACCGGCCCTTCCGCCCGACCACACCCGATCCCATACAATGGGTTTTGGGAGCATGATCGATGGCACACATAGTTTTTTGCACGCGCAACAAGAGGGAGATGGAGGGTCTGGAAGAGCCGCCCTTCGATTCGGAATTCGGTCAGAAGATCTTCAAGAACGTCTCAAAGGCTGCCTGGGCCGAGTGGGTCGACCGGCAGAAGATGCTGCTGAACGAGTACCGGCTCCAGCCCTGGACGCCTTCGGCGCAGCAATTCCTGGTGGAGCAGATGGAACAATTCTTCTTTGGTGAAGGCTCGGCGCTTCCCTCGGAGTTCGTGCCCCCGTCGCACTGACGTCTAGCGGCCAGCGCCGAACGCAAAGCATCGGGTGGATCGACCGGGGGTTATACATCCGCCCCCTGGCCCCTGCTACCTCCTGCCGGCATCCATAACCGGAGTGACGTTGCCGCCAATGAAGAACGTGCAATGAGAATCCGAATGGCCGCATACTTCCCGCTGCATCTTGATTCGCTCGAGTTGCAGAAACTGATCGGGCGAGAGTTGCATCTCCTCACGATAAGCGTTATCGGCATTCGCTCTGCTCTGTTCCGCCGCCTTGCGTTGATCCTCGGCCAGCTTAGTCTGTTGCTCGGTGATCGCCCTCTGTTCCTGCGCGGCAGTCTCAATCCGCTGGTTCTTTATGGCATCTGGAGGGTTTACGCGGCCCACGTTGATGGTAATGAACGTAATAGGGATCCCTTGCGACTGCACGATCCTGACTGCGGCTTCAGAGACTTCGCGACCAACCGCATCCGCCGCCGTCTGAGAAATGGCCATTTCCTGCATGTCGCGCTGTTTCACCGAATCCCGGACGGCCGTACGCAGCGGCTGGTCGATGTTGCGGTCCCAGAAGTCCCAACCAGCCAGGCTGCCGTTTTGGTCGCGTAAGCGTCCCGCTCCAAACTGACTTACCAACTTAACCGGGTCATTCACTTTGAATGTTGCAACCACGTGAAAGCTCACCGGAACGCCGGATTTGGTCATCATATCGTCGAACTCCATATCGGCGCGCTGTGGCAGCATATCCACGTCGATGGCACTACTGGTGAGCCATCCATATGATCGGCCGGTGGTTACGGGTTCAGGAACCACTCCGCCGTGCCCAAAAAACATCGGCTTTTCAACCCATACCGCTTCGTGACCCGCATCAGGAGCAGCAACGCTGCATCCAGTCAATCCGCAAAATAATAATGCCGAAAGCATTGCAACAAACGCTGGCTTCATCGTGCTGCGTCTCCAGTGCGGCCCTATCCTCCGCCGCCGGTTGAGTCGATAGGTCAAGAGAGTTAAAGGGAACCCAGCATGTTATGCGCGACAAGCTCTGCTGCTAAAATAGAAAATGCCGTACTGCGCAGCGATTCGCTTTAATCTCATTCCCAAACCCATGGCCTCCTTGGCCGAACAAGAGAAGGAAAACCGCACCTGTGACCCAGACGATACGCAATATCGCCATCATTGCCCATGTGGACCACGGCAAGACCACCCTCGTTGACGCCATGCTGCGCCAGTCCGGCACCTTTCGCGCCAACGAGCAGGTAGCCGATCGTGTGATGGATTCCAATGAACTGGAGCGGGAACGCGGCATCACCATCCTGGCCAAGAACACGGCCATCAACTTTGCCGGAGGCAAAATCAACATCGTTGATACACCGGGACATGCCGATTTTGGCGGCGAGGTGGAGCGCGCGCTGAAGATGGTCGACGGCGTCATGCTACTGGTGGACGCTGCCGAGGGGCCGCTGCCCCAAACCCGCTATGTGCTGTCCAAGGCGCTCGAGGCCAGGCTCAAGCCCATCGTGGTTATCAACAAGATTGATCGCCCCGACGCGCGCCCGCAGGAAGTTCTGAACGAAATTTACGACCTTTTCATCGACCTCGATGCGGACGAAACGCAGCTGGATTTTCCGGTACTCTATGCGGTGGCCAAGGCGGGCACAGCCACACTGGATCTGGCCAAGCCCGGCGAGAATCTGCAGCCGCTGTTTGAGACCATCGTCTCCACCATTCCCGCGGCCACCGGCGACGAAGAAGGCACGCTCCAGATCCTGGTCACCAATCTCGATTACTCCGAATATTTCGGCCGCATCGCGATATGCCGGGTCTTTCAGGGCACGCTGCACGCCGGCGACGACGTGACTATTTCCAAGCGCGACGGCAGCCTGCAAAAGACGCGCATCACCAAGCTCTTCACCTTCAATGGCCTCAAGAGAACCGAGACCACTGAGACCACCATGGGCGACATTATCGCTGTGGCAGGCGTGGAAGGCATCACCATCGGTGAGACCATCACCAGCGTGGAAAACCCTGATCCGCTGCCGCTGATTGTCATTGACGAGCCGACCATCGCCATCCAGTTCAGCGTCAACAACTCCCCCTTTGCAGGGCGCGAAGGCCAATACGTCACCAGCCGCAACCTGCGCGAGCGCCTGGAAAAGGAGCTGTTGACCAACGTTTCGATTCGCGTGGAAGACACCGGCTCTCCGGACGCATTCAAGGTCCTGGGCCGCGGCGAACTACAGCTTGCGATTTTGATTGAAATGATGCGCCGCGAGGGCTTCGAGCTCTCCGCAGGCCGCCCGGAGATCGTCACCAAGACCGTCGATGGCCAGCGCCTGGAGCCCGTTGAACACTTGACGATCGATGTCCCCGAAGCCTACACCGGCACTGTGATTGAGAAGCTGGGCCCGCGCAAAGGCGAAATGACCAAGATGCATAATCACGGCTCAGGCCGCGTGCGCATGGAGTTCCGCGTGCCCAGCCGCGGCATCATCGGCCTGCGCAGCGAGATGCTCACCGAGACCCGCGGCACAATTGTGATGAACGCGCTGTTCGACGGCTATATCCCTTACCAGGGCGAGATTCCTCAGCGCCCCACCGGCGCCCTTATATCCGACCGTCAGGGGGTGACAACGACCTACTCGCTCAACGGCCTGCAGGAGCGTGGCATTCTGTTTACCGGCGCGGGCGTTGAGGTTTACGAAGGCATGATCGTCGGCGAGCACTCGCGCGATAACGACCTGGACGTCAATGTCGTCCGCGAAAAGAAAATGACCAACATGCGCGCGTCCAGTGCCGATGAGGCCATCCGCCTGGTGCCCGTGAAAGCGCTCAACCTGGAGCAGGCCATCGAGTTCATCGCCGAAGACGAAATGGTCGAGGTCACGCCCAAGTCGCTCCGCCTGCGCAAGAAGATCCTGCAGGCGAATCAGAGGCCCAAGCGCTGGCAGAAGGGCGAATAGTCCATTCCCCACGGCTTTCTATTGAGAGTCGAAGTCCTCAGCCGCACATCCACACAGCCGCTCGCGAAATAGATTAAATAGAAAGACTCAGGATGCGGTTTAGGCGCTGTACAAATGTGGCCGGATCCTCCAGCGGAACGCCTTCCATCAGCAAAGCCTGATCCAGCAGCAGCCAGGCGGCGTCTTGCGTGGTGGAATCCTCTTTGCGTGCCAGCAGCTTCTTCACTATCTCGTGATCCGGATTGATCTCCAGCGTGGGCTTGGGCGCGGGAATATTGGTCTGCCCCATCGCCCGTAGCATCTGCTGCATCTTCATCGACGGCTCCTCCTCGTCGCTGACGATGCAGGAGGGGCTGTCCGCAAGCCGCACGGAAGCGCGCACATCCTTCACCCGCTCACCTAGTGTTGCCTTCAACAGATCGAGCAGCGGCTTCAGAGTTTCCGCCTTGTCCGGCTGGGCCTCGTTCTTGAGGTCGTCGCTCGTTGAGGCTTTGTTCACCGCCTTCAGATCGATCTCACCATACTTGTCGATGCCAGCAAAAACGACCTCGTCGATGTCATCATCGAGAATGAGAACCTCGATGTCCTTCTTCTTGTAGATCTCCAGCAGCGGCGAAGTGCGCAGCAGCGACTCGGCGCCGCCGGTAATGTAATAGATGCTCTTCTGCCCTTCCTGCATGCGCGCTTTTACATCGGCAAAGCTGGTGAGCCCCTCGGCTTTGGTCGATTTGAAGCGGATCAGATCGAGCAGGGTTTC
>JBEKZG010000179.1:0-7200 GCA_049510095.1 Occallatibacter sp. | reverse complement strand
GCCTGCTGCCAGACTTTGCGCAGCTCCTCGATTCCCTGCTGGCGCAGGGTGCGACGGTGGGTCCAGTCGCGGAGGGCGTCGCGGACGACCTCACTGCTGGAGGCGTACTCGCCGGTTTCCACGGCTTGGCGGACGAGGGAGACCATCTCGGGCGGGAGGGCGATGCTGATTTTTTCTACGGAAGGCATGGTGGACTCCGTGGTAGGAATAATTCCTACCAGTCTTAGATTATCACGGGATTGGAATGGCGAGGGTCAGGAGTTCGCGGCGGCGGGGGCTGGCTGAGGCGAGGACGAGACATTGCATCAGTCTATGTTCGCAGTTTAGCCGTCGACGGAGATGGCACGATGCCCGAATCAAGGAGCTGTGAAGATGAATTCTATGGAATAGAAGGTTGGCTTTCCGTCTTCAAGGAATGGTTTGAAACGGCAATGGCTATCCGTGAGGCCGGTGCCAGCAACAACCGACCAGGGGACGCTCGGAGGGACGTGAAAGCTTGCGCCCGCCTCGGAACCATTCTGGTCGATACCGACCTTGATTTCGAAGGTGGTTCCCTTCGGCAAGAGGCCTGCCGACAGTTTCGGGTTGTAGGTGCAGTTGAGGAGTTGCTTTGGAATGTCGTCTCCAGTAACGACGGGAAGTGGCTTACCGATATGGGTCTGGAAGTGAAAACTGATGCTTCCCTCTACCTGGACGGGGGCACCGGAGCTGTCGACTGCTGGCTTTACCTTCCATTGAACCGCCTGATCGCGAAGGAAGTCGTGGATTTCGCCATTGTCACCTGTGAGTGGCCAATCTTCTCGTATATTCCCGTGGGTGTCGATGGAGAGATAGACAGAGACATTTCCTTCGAGATGTCCTGAACGCACGGAGGGCCAAACAGGGGGAGGAATTGAAGCGATCATTTTTTCGAGTTGCGGAGTGGACACGGCCACGGACCGGAAACGGTTGTCGTCGGTGGGCAGATGCTTAAAGAGAGCGGGGGTATCGGCTTTCGATTCGTCTTCGAGGACTTGAACTTTTCCGACGAGATGAGTCCCGGATTCAGGGTCGTCGGCGAGCTCGCGAGCCACGCTTGTTTTTCCGAATGGACGAAAGTCGTGGAATTCCATGCCGTATCCGGGAAAATCGAAGAACTGAAGGTGAGCCTCGTTGTCGAAGCAAACATTGGTAAAGAAATCGATCGCTGTCTGATCATGGCCCACTTTGACCTTGAAGCGTGCGCAAGGCATGGATTTGCGACCGTCGGGCATTGTGATCTGGTCGATTGTTGCGCCCGAGGCAGCGAAGGCGGATTCAATACCGTTGGGGAGGGGGTCGAAGGCGGCATTCACGAAGTTTCGCAACCAAAGGGGAAAGTAGTCACCCTGGTCGGACTCGGTATGAGCGCCATTCGAGACAACGATGGTTTGATGCATGCCGTTTTTCGCCGTGACCTCGCGACGCCACTGGTCCTTTGAAACCCACCATTCTTCGATTGTTCCCTGATATGGGGACTGAGGGTTCTCTGGCTCTGTAACGGAGATGCGAATGTGGAATGGCTTCCCGTTTGGCCCAGTGAGCAAGGATTTCTCAAGAGCCTGATGGATGGCGTCGCCAAGAGGCACCGAGGTGTGCTTGATTTGAGCGGACGAGACGACGGCCATGCCGAGGCCGAGCAGAGCGAGAAGAAGATTGCGGGAATGCATGCGAGAATGGTAATTGACGGCGAATGCTTGTTGATGTGTCCCTTCCTAATGCCGGTGGAAAAACGGCAATTCCATACGCGGCTGGAGTTAGACGGAGAGGCCGGTTTGTAGGCCGCTGGGGGTGGCTAATCCCCAGGCCATGGCTGGGGTGTTGTGGGCTAATCCGAAGCGGCCGTCGGGGCCTAGCAGGATGATGCCGCCGTGGCCGCCGAGGCGGTTGAAGAGGTAGGAGATGGCTTCGCGGGCGGCGATTTCAGGGGCGGAGCCGGCGGCTACGCGGTCGGTGGCCCACTTGCCTAATACCAGCTTCATGATGGGTTCGCCCCAGCCGGTCAGGGAGACGGCGGCGGCCAGATTGTCGGCGTAACAGCCGCAGCCAATGAGGGATGAGTCGCCTACGCGGCCTGGGGTTTTGTTGAGGGTGCCTCCGGTGGAGGTGGCGGCGGCCAGGTTGCCGTGGCCGTCGAGGGCTCCGGCGCCTACTGTGTCGTGGGAGTCAAAGTCTGAGGGTGGGGTCCTCGAGTCCCCGGTCCCCGAGTGCGAGGGCCCGGGGGCACCCGGCTGATCTTTTTGGCGCGGGTCGGCACGACTGAAGTCGTGCCCTGATACAAAGCCCCCTTCGGTGCAGGCGGTTGCGGGATCTTTGTCGTCAGCTAGCTGGCCGGAGAAGGTTTCGTCGGATAGTCCCGCTGCCTGGCGGGCTTGGGCTTGAGCTAAGCGCTGGCGTTCCCGGTCGAGGACCAGCTCCGCATTGTGGATCAGGACCATGCCGTGGGAGTGGGCGAACTGCTCGGCGCCTTGGCCTACGAAGTAGACGTGGGGACTTTTCTCGAGGACCAGGCGGGCGGCCTGGATGGGGTTGCGGAGGCGCTCGACACAGGCTACGCCGCCGGCTTTCATGCGGCCGCCGTCCATGAGGAGGGCGTCGAGCTGGACGCGGCCGTCGGAGGTGAGGAAGCTGCCGCGGCCGGCGTCAAAGGTGGGGTCGTCTTCGAGGACGGTGACGGCGGCTTCGACGGCGTCGAGGGCGGAGCCGCCGAGAGCGAGGATCTTGTATCCGGTTTCGAGGGCGTCGCGGACGCCGGACTCGTGAGCTTCAGCGGCATCGGCGGGGATGGCCCATGCGCCGCCATGGACGATGAGGATGGGGTCGTAGATGGGGGCGGAGGTCACTGGAGTCAATGGTAGCGCAGGGCGCGGCGAACGAGTGAAGAAGTGAAAAAGTTGGCCTAGGAGTTTGTCGGAGATGGCCAAGCGTGGTTTTATGGTTTGACTCTTTTGGGGCATCCGATTCTGGTCGCTGCTCGCTGAGCCAAGCGCCGCGCAGCCTGCCGTTGAGCTTCTCCTACGCCCAAGGGCCGGCTTTTACGACCTTCGCGGCTTTTTCTTGGCTTCCTCAGCACGCTTCAAGCAAGTAGCCTGACCGAAACAACTTCAGCAAGTTGTGGGTCAGGCAGACCGGCTTCCACTCGCCGCGAACGTTGTCCAACCCGCGCAACGAAAATCTTCGGAACCCGCGCCACTCCTTGATCTGCCCGAACACCGGCTCCACGATGGCCTTGCGCATGCGATACACGTCCCGGCCCGCTGGGCTCGCGAGTTTTCGCTTCATCCGTTCTCGCGAAGATGACTCATCGACTGCTTCAGCCGGATCTCCCTCGACCGGCTGGCTCGTTTCTCCATGCTTCTGCTTGTCGATAGCCACGTACAGATCGATTCCCTGACCCTGGATCTTCTCCACATGCTCCGGGTTCCAGTAACCACTATCCGCGCTGGTGGCCTGCGGCCATGCTCCTGCATTTTGCTCCGTCTGTTCCAGCATCGGCGCCAACTGGTCGTTGTCTGTGGTCTGCTGAATCACGTCCACGGCCACGATGATCTGCGCCGCGCCATCGACGGCGATCCGCGCGTTTTAGCCCTGCACGAAGGCGCCCTTCTGGCTGCCGCTGGGCATGATCCGGCTCTGTGCATCGGGTGAAGTTGCGCTGCGCCTTGGCGTCGGGAACCGCCGTCTTCGGATCGGGCGATTGCGGCTCGCGCCCGCGGATCTTCTTGCCTGTGCGCTCTTGCCGCTCCCGGCGCTCCGCGATCCTGGCCTCGACCGCCGCCTTCTTTTCCTCGGCTTGCTGACGGGCTTCGGCTTCCAACTCCGCCTCGGCCTCTTGCAGCTTGGTCCCGTCAATGGCCACATGCCCCAGATTCACCAACCCTGCCTTTTGGCACAACTTCAGCGCCTGCGTGAACAGCCCCGCAAGAGCCTGCAAATGCCGCTTGCGAAGCTGAAGCCAGCGTGCTGTGATCGGGATGCTCGTCGGCGGAGAGAAATCGAAACGCCGCATCTTCAAACGTCCCGGCCTGGATCTTGCGCGAGCTGTAGATCCCCGTCGTCTAGCCGTAGAGAAGTACGCGCACCATCATCGCCGGCGCATAGGCCGACTGGCCCCCCCATCCTTCTCGTCGCAGGAGACGTGGATGGCGCGTAGATCGAGGGTCTCAACCACATCGACCAGAAACCGGGCCAGGTGTTTTTCCGGGAGCCCGTCATGCAGCGAAGGAGGCAAAAGCAGCGACTAGTTCAGGTCGCCGGAACGAAAACTCTTTCCCATGAACTACATTGTAGAAAAGGTCATGCATCATTGAAATGCTTTTGATGATGCCCCGGATCTATTCCCGACAGACTCCTGATGCTACAGTGTTACAAAGCCGAGGTCTGATCGGAACATGATGATTTCTGCGAATGTTTTCGCGGTTTGCAGCATATGACGTTCCATCTCTGTTAACTCTCCTGATTCGGCGCAACGTGCTGATTCGACAAAACTTGAAAGTTCGTAACACTGTAGTACTAGAGCGCGTAATCATCCTGCATATACTTTGCCGGGGCATAACCCAACGATTCGATCTTGCTCTGGAGTTCATCGTCGCGTCGATTTCCGTAACCAGTCAATGAAAGGCGTTTGAGGCATTTGGGGAGGTCAGTCAGGAGCGATTGGGGTTCGATGGCGGTCCTAGACAAGAGCAAGGACTCAAGGCGCTCTGCGAAGCCGATTCCCTGAAGGTGGCGAAGGGCCTTGCAATTTGCTATGGACAGCCACCGCAGATGCGGTCCGTTCAACATATTTAAGACCGAAATCTGGAGCTGATCCTCGATTCGCAGCTTCTCGACATTCGGGAACAGTCCTAAATCGATCTCAGAGAGGCCGCGAACCCGTATAACCTCCAAGTACACGATTCCAGGGTGTGCAAGGTCTTTAAGATCCTGGCGGCCCCCAAGCATCATCGTGAGCGAAACCAACCCCATCATTGTCCGTATAAAGTTCAAGAGCTGCCGTTTGCCCATGCCGCTGAAGAACAATTTCTTCACGGTATCAAGATGAGCGATGGACTCGATCCCACGCGCCTGAGCACATAGGGAGAGATCCTCCAGGTGTTGACAATCAGCAAGAGGCGAGAGGTCGATATTGCTCTTCCGCGAAGGCCCAACAATCAATTTGCGAAGGTTCATCAAAGACTGAGTCCGCAGTAATTCGGGTAGATCGGAGTTATCTACGCCAAATGCGAACTCTTCCAAGTGCGGAAGGTGCGCCAATTCGCAAGTGTTCGAGATGCCGTCAAGGCAGTCGAGATTCAAAGAGCGCACCTCAGGAAGATACCGCAGATGCGCGCAATCGAAACGGCTCCCATAATGTGCATAAAATCGGACATTGACCTTGCTTCCAAATGCTCTGCAGGCCCCATTCACTTCTTCAAGGATCGAAGTGCTATATGCGGATTCTCGGGAGAATTGCAACACCACCACGCTGGTTCCGTCAGCGAGTGCCTGGCCAAGCAAACGTTCATCAATCGATTTTGGGTCCATGATGCGATGGAGTTTCATGGGTCTTCTCGGAAGCTCGGGCTACCTCGTGTGAGGAAACGCCTCTTGTATTAACTTCATCGAGAGAATACAAGATTGATGGTTCCGGTCGGACGGTCGGCAATCCGAAAACTGCACCACTTCCCGGTCCAATGAAGGAACGAGCCGGAAGCGCTTTCGAGCGGCACCCTCCGGATAAATGTCCCGTGTGATCGCTGCAGGACGGCCAAAGCCATATTCCTAGTTAGAGACAAGAGAAAGGTTCAGGCGGAGATGCGCATCTCTGTAGGCGATTCTGCCCGAACCGGTCTGGCCTTTGCGTCCGCGCTGATCGAGTCGGAGACAACCCAGGCAGCGCCAGTGATAGCAATGCAGATCGCGTTGCCGGCCCAATTGAAGTGAACGTTTGGCGCCGCGGAGACATTCGGAATCCAGACCATCAACTCGAAGACCACGATCTCCGCGGTCAGCAGGCGAGCGGCAAGCGGCGCCATGATTCCGGTGAGAATGGCCACGGCGGACCCGAAAAAGCCCAGGGTCGTGGCATAGGCCCAGAACATCTTGCTCGGCGGCAGCCAACCAGGAATCCAGCCCAACAGGCCGGGCATGTCAAGGATGTGCACGATTCCGAAAGAAATGGGGGAAATACCAAAGAGGAGCACAAAGAAATGTTGGCGGCGCGCAAGGTAGGAACCGGCAGGCGAGAATATCGCGCACAGCACCAGGCCCCCGGCCACCAGCGAAAACTCCTCAAACACATTGCCGATAGGGTCGTATTTGCCCAGATCTACAAAGGCCCCGGGCACCCAGATAAGCGTGAAGACCGAGTAGACAATCGTCAATGCCACAGCGCCGGCACGCGCAGTGCGGCGCCACAGCACCGCGATCCCCGCTGCCAGCTCAATCACCGCCGTGATATACGCAAGTGGCACGCGCAAAGGCACGTTAGGTCCGACATTCTGCCACTGGGTGGCGAAGTCGCCGGAGACCAGGCCCAGGACACCAAGAAAGATGGCGGCTCCGCCGTAGACATATATCCCGAGATTCGATGCGATGCTGCGTAGTTTTGTCATTGCGTGCCGGGTATTTCAGTGTTCCTCGTCCAGGCGCGGCGGGCCATAGCCACTTGGCGCACCTTGAACCGAACCAATGCAGACCGGTTGGATCGCCGATTGGTCTAAGCCGAGCTTCTCAAAGGCCACAAGTGCAATGCCACCCCGGGCCGGCACCATCATCTCGCACCCTCGCCTCTTATTGTGTAAGGTGTGCCCGATCACGCTTTTCAGTTAGATTGGACTCATGGAGGTTGCTCCAAAATGATCCGCAGCTACCAGGGCCGTCTGCCCCAAATCCCCGCCAGTTGCTACGTTGACATCTCCGCCCAGGTCACCGGTGACGTCATTCTCGGCGAGCACTCTTCGGTGTGGATGAACGCAGTCCTCCGCGGCGACGTCAACTCCATCCGCGTCGGCGACAACTCCAACGTGCAGGACTGCGCCGTCCTCCATGGCCAGCGCAATCTCTATAGCGTCATCGTCGGTGACTGGGTCACAATCGGCCACAACGCCACCGTCCACGGCTGCGTCGTCGAGGACGAGTGCCTCATCGGTATGGGCGTGACCATCCTCAACAACAGTCACATTGGTTCGGGCTCCATCA
>JBEKZG010000178.1:0-8690 GCA_049510095.1 Occallatibacter sp. | reverse complement strand
CTGTTCCACATGGACCTGCTGTACTCTCGGGAGCTTACGCAGGCATACTGCAATTCTGTCAGCGATCCCCTCCAGCCCCTCCTGGTATAGAACCAGGATGTTCGCATCCAAGAATATTCGTGAATCAGGCAGATGCAGAGACTCGTCCGTGCAGAGCTTATCCGAGAGCGAGCCATCGCCTACTGTCTGTGCAGTTGTTGGCGAGTAATTGAAGGCCCTAGCCTGGTCTGGCGGTGCTGACTCCGCCTCGGGATTCTGCGAACGCTCTTTTGGGTGTTTATCTTCGCCGACGTCACGCGTTTTTGATTTTTGTGCAGGAATAGCATTAGCCGGCGTTTCGCTGTCTTTCGTCAGCTGCCTTAACTGCCGATTTAGGGAATCAACTTGCTTTCGCAAAGAGTCAATTTGCAACTGCTGGGAGCGGTTTGCCTCCTGTAGTGCGACTTCCGCACTTGTAAGCACGCGCCAGCCGCGGCCGCTTGTGTAGATTCCTGCGGCACCGATGGAACACGGCACCAGAATGGATGCAATGATCCAACCAACCGATTGTGCGCTCAGATTTCCCATGTGACCTCCAAAAGTGGATGGTGGAAAACGTCGTTGTTTTTTGGCTTACTAGGGCGACTCCAAACGAGTTGACTCACAGCAGTTCAGCAGGATGGAGAGGCTTCATGTGGAAATCATGGCATGGAAATGGCAAATCCAGTGTGTGAGAAGTCATGACCGAAAATCGGGGGCGTCGGCGCGGGTGTGATTCACGCCTTGAACGAGTTTGTCCCCCAATTACGTGAAGGATCTGGAGGATAGGTATATTATTTACAACAACTTACAAATGCGTTGACGTCTCGGTTTGGCCATGGTAGACATTGAACCATAGTTCATTGATGAATCACAGCAACTTCATGCTAGGGGATCGATCGTGTTCAAAGAGCCATCTCCGTCTCCGGATGAGGTCCGGGAGCAGCTAAGACTGATGTTGCAAAGTGATTCGTTCAAGCAGAATAACGGTAGAGCTTCTTTTTCGGCGCGTTTTTTGAGAACAATCGTTGATAGGTATCTAAATAGCGACGCATTGGGGAGCGATTCCTGGAAAGCATCTGACATCCTACAGGGGTTGTATGCGGCGGACGGAGCGCCGAGTAATACTGATAGGGCGAAGGGGAAGCGTCTCCAAGAGCTCAGAGATAGCGTGGACCTTTATTTTTATAGGTTGCCGGAACAGGCTATAGATAGAGTTGTATTTAAGATATCGCGCTCTGACGGCTGCTGCGAGCCGACGTTTGAACGAAGAGGTCAGAAAGCCGAGAATGAGGGGGTATTCACGCATCTCGGTGACAACCAGAGCGCGATGGAACGGTATATCGCTCTTGCAAGAATAGCTTCCAAAATTGAAGACACGGCAGTTAGGTGGGATAACACGATAACAAACCTGAAGTATCCCAGAGAGCAGATGGATCGTTTAGAGGCAGCTCTAAAGGGCAATCCAGTTCTAAAATTCCGCTCAATCACCGGACAGATAATAGACGAGAACTTCGCCCATGCACTCTTGAATGTCGAACGGCATTTCCCAGGACGAATCAGAGGAGCCAGACTCCAGCATACCTTCCCCCTAATGAATTTCACCATTTTTGAATTTCCAAAGGAATTGAACCTCAAGGAGACAGTCTTCTTTGGATACGGAAAGAATACCGGAGCGGACTTCTCCAATGATATGACAGCTGTTTTCTCCACTGAAGATGCTCGGATTGTAAAAGAATTTAGGAGACTATTCGGCCTGTTGAAGAATGGATATTGCTATCAAGTCAGTGTAAGCGGCGATGGCTTTGCCCTTACGCGCCCCGAGCAGACAGAACTGGTGACGGCGTTCGAAAAATGGCCCGATGAAATCGCCCGTCGCATCACGGAAAGTTCAGAGCATGTGCGCATTTGCATTGCGGGCTGGTCTCACTTTTCGACCTATAAATCCTCTATTGAGCGCGCACTTGACCGAAACGTACCCGTAACAGTTGCGTTGTGGGAGCCAGATGGCGAGTTTGTGAAAGCACGGTCTACTGCGTTTCCGGGGCAGGACAGCACAATTCGACAGACAATGGAAGGTCTCATAGAGGTAAAGTCAAAACGGCCAGCTCTCGAAGTTCTTATGTGTAAGGGATGGGGGTCGGTTTCTTTGTTTTGGCTAGATGAAGATATGTATTTTGGCAATTATTGGGTCAAACAGGGAACGCTACTTGGGCCATATTTTCTGTGCAGAGAGAGAACAAAAACGGGTGACCAACTCAAAAAAGAGTATTACGCGATGATTGAAGGTGCCGCACAGGTCTGACCTCCTCCTGGTTGTATGAGCTGCAAACGGCGGCGACTTGGCTCGCCTTGCCTTTACTCCTAAACCAAGACGCCACTCCCGATCGGGAGTGGCGTCTTTATTGCTCCAGCGCGGTGCGGTTATTTGGGGCGTGAGGGGGCCTTGGCTGGGGTTGGGGCGGGGCGCTTGGCTTTGACCGGATGCGCGTCTTCGATCGATGTCGGGGCAGTCTCGCTTTCCGCCGGAGCAGTGAAGCGAGGGGTTTCCTGGATGTGCTCGCCGAGGACGTGCAGGCGCAGGAAGTTGGTGGAACCGGATTTTGTGCGGGTTCCTGCGACGATGGCGATTACCTCGCGTGGCCGGACATATCCTTTTTGCTCGAGCAAGCTTTCGGCGACCTCAACCAAAGCTTCAGTGGAGTTGACCTTCGGACAGCGAATGGGGGTGGTGCCCCAGAGCAGATTGAGGCGATTGATGGTGATGTCCACAGGGCTGAGCGCGAAGATGGGCGCCGAGGGATGGTACTTGGATAGCTGGCGGGCTGTGGCTCCGGACTCAGTGAAGAGCGCGATGCCGCGCAGATCGAGGTCGTCGGCGGCGTGGGCCGTGGCTTCGCAGATGGTTTCCGCAATGGAGAGGCGGCTCAGGCGCTGGCGGGGTTCGGTGTGGGCGAGTTCCTTAATGTGGATCTCGGCTTCGGTGACGATGCGGCCCATCATGGCAACGGTCTGGACGGGATATTTGCCCACGGCGGACTCACCGGAGAGCATGACGGCATCCGTACCGTCATAGACGGCGTTGGCGACGTCAGAGACCTCGGCGCGGGTTGGGCGGGGATTCTCGATCATGGATTCAAGCATCTGGGTGGCGGTAATGACGGGCTTGGAGTACTCGGCGGCACGGCGGATGATGTGCTTCTGGATGGCGGGTACTTTTTCCGGCGGGACTTCGACGCCAAGGTCGCCGCGGGCCACCATGATGCCGTCGGCCGCCAGCAAAATGCTGTCGAGATGCTCGATGGCCTGGGGCTTTTCGAGCTTGGCGACGATCCATGTTTCGCTGCCATAGGCGGAGACACGGTTGCGGACCAGGCGCACATCTTCCGCAGTACGGACAAAGGAGACAGCGATAGCGTCAACGCCGTTCTTGAGCGCGAATTCCAGGTCTTCAGAGTCCTTTTCAGTGAGCGAGGGTACGCGGACCGCGATGCCGGGCAGATTGATGCCTTTGTTTTCGCCGAGCATGCCGCCGTTGATAATTTCGCAGACCACATCGTCGCCGAGCACTTCGTGGACACGGAGTTCGATGAGGCCGTCGGAGAGGAGAATGCGTGAGCCCTGTTCAACGTTTTCTGCGAGAGTTTTGAAGGTTGTGCCGACGAGCGATGCGGTTCCCGGAACATCGCGAGGGGTAATGGTGAGCCTGCCGCCGGCCTTGAGCAGAACCGACTGGTGATCTTTCAGTTTGGAAGTACGGATTTTTGGCCCCTGCAGGTCGCCAAGAATACAAAGGGGTTTGCGTTCTTCGCGGCTCACTTTGCGGATCATCTGGATGAGGGCCAGCTTTTCTTCGTGGGTGCCATGAGAAAAGTTCAGTCGAACCACATCGACACCAGCGCGAACGAGTTCGCGGAACACGGGCTCAGTGTTGGAAGCGGGTCCGAGTGTGGCTACGATTTTTGCACGGCGTTGGGACGGGGTATCGTTCAGAAGTTCAGCGTATGGCATGGGATTGCTCCAAAATGAAGGTTCTGGGGGTAAGTAATTCGAGTGAATTCCAGTATTGTTCGAAATCCTTTATCCAGCCCGCCTGTGCGCGTGGCCTCTGCTTCTTTGGGTCGCTTGGACTCGAGGAGCGCGGCATCGGACACACCTTTTTCGAAATTGCTTTGGGACCCGCTTCATTGTACACGGAGGGTTGGTTTCCCCCCATTGGAGGAAGACCGGTTCGCGGGTGCTCTGGAGATAGAAACTCCTTTCAGCTAAGTATGCAATGCGGGGGGCACGATGGCCGGTGAGAGGAGTCACTGACCGGGAGGCAGTAAATCAGATTTGACCGGAGGCCTGAGATCTGGCCAACCGGCCGAGGAAGATGGCGCCGTTGAGTTCGGCACCGATGAGGACGCTGAAGGCCGTGATGTAGAGCCAGACCAGGGTGGCGATGCCCGCGCCAAAGGAGCCATAGAACATGGTGTAGTCGGCGATGCTGGTGACATACCAGCCGAAGGCGAGCGTGGCGGGGAACCACAGAAGGGTAGCGGCGATGGCGCCAGGAAAGACGCGCCACCAGTGTTCCCTGCGGTGGGTGCCGAAGTGGTAAAGGGCGGTGAGGACGGTGACGCTGGTAAGGAGGGCGACAAGCCAGCGCACTAATCGCCAGAAGACGAGCACGATGTGCCGCAATTCGTGGGTGGAGTTGTCAATCATCCAGGACTCAATCAGGTGGCCGAAGACGACGGCGAGCGTTGCCAGCGACAAGGGAACCAGAGCCAGCGGGACCAGCAGCAGTGCGCGGAATCGGCGTCTCCAAAAGCCCCAGGCGGTGCGCGGGAGCTTGTAAGCGCGGCGAAAGCCCTCCATCAAGGACAGCATCATGCCGAGTCCGGCAAAGATGCTGAGGGTGGTGGCGGAGAGGATGACCTGTCCGGAGTGGATTCGGCGGGTTAGAACGTAGGTCTGAAGCAAGTCAAAGGTATCGGCGGGCAGAAACTGCTCGAAGGTGGAACGGAACTCGCCGGCGAGCGTGGTTCCTGCAGGCACCTGGGCCAGGATCGTGGTGAGGACCAGGACGGCGGGAAAGAGCATGAGCATCCCGGAGTAGGCCGCTGCCTTGGCGGTGTTGATGACATCGTGGGCGAGGGCCTGGCCGACGGCGTCCCTTAGCTTGGCGAGGATTGAATTCATGCGCACCACAAGCAAGAGTAGAGCATTTTCCGGTGATTCGGCGATAGGGCTGGAGACTTGGCGGATGGTTGGGAGTCCAGGGAATCCGGGTCTGCCATTTTGGATGCGGAAAATCGGGTCTTAATGGGTTGACGCCCGCCGTTGCGGCAGGCCGTTCCGCATTGCGTTTTCAGACGATTGCCCTTTTGGGCCGGGGAGAATATTCACCGCGCATTCATCGGCAATTCCCCGAAATCTTTGACACGTGCGGGGGCGGGCCGTATGCTGGCAACTATCAAGATCGACAAAACCCGGGAGGAAGAGATGGACGCTGCTGCTGCAACTGCTGAAGAGTTGGGGACGAAAGATTCGGCCATGAACTCTGTTGCCGATGCCATGCGGGATGCGGCGGCAACCGCGACCGAGCATGTGGCCAAGGTAAAAGAGCGGGTGAAGGAAGCGGCGCCGGCCATGAAGGAGTCACTCTCCAAGCTGTCTTATAAAGGTGCTTACGCGTGCTCTTATGGTGTGACCTATGCCGCAGTTTTCATTGCCAACGTACTGCCTTCGGACAACGCGGTGATGCGCGGGTTTGCCGATGGTGCGCAGGCGGCGGTGGACGCTCTGGACGCAAAATAGCTCATTTAGGTTGCGCGGCCTGAGTCAAGACGCGCACCGCAACTTCCCTGATCAAAGCGCGATTTCCCTGTTCATAGCGCAAGTTCCCTTACCCGTACCGGGATAT
This sequence comes from Occallatibacter sp., assembly GCA_049510095.1. Classification (GTDB taxonomy): domain Bacteria; phylum Acidobacteriota; class Terriglobia; order Terriglobales; family Acidobacteriaceae; genus Telmatobacter. Next base: position 2,761 of record JBEKZG010000178.1, on the reverse strand, counting down.
AACTCCGGCAGTGATGAAAGCCTGAATGAGTGAGCGTCAGATGGCCGCAGGGGCCGAAATGAAACTTTTGTTCCCCGGTGCCGGGGTGATTCGGGTGGAAAGCGCGCACCTGTTTGCCACTCCGGATACAGAAGCGTGCCGCCGCTTCCTACAGGCTGTGTTGCAGTTGCAGGCGATCGACACGGCGGTTATCGTTCCAATGGAAACGCCTTGTATTGACCTGTGCTTCGACGTTAGCCGCCACCAGCGCAAGAGCGTGCTGCAACGGCTTGCGATGCTACTGGCAGGCGACGTAGCGGAGTGCAGCAAACCGCTGGTGGTGTCACCCTCGGTGACCGCGCGAGATCACGAAGGCGTGGTGCGCTACCGGCGGTATGCGGGCCGCGTGACCGGATGGAGTGTGGAACGCGACCGGGTGGGGGCCATTCGACTGAAAAACCCGGTGCTCCACCGGAAGCGCCCTTTATGCGAGGCCATCGAGCGCGAGTTGATGAGCGTGCTCGGAGTGAACCGCTACGACGCCAGCCCGGCGAAGTGCCGCGTGGACATTGAATACGACCCGCGCCAGCTGACCCCCTCGCAGCTGATCCAGATTCTGGACTCGGCGCTGGCGGCGGCGGAGCATCCCACAGGGCTCGATAAGCGCGATCACAGCCTGACCATTTGCTCGGTGTCCCTTCCGATTGCGGCAATTGCCCAGTTTGCGGTTCCAGCACTGCTCCCCATATCCCTCGCCCTGTTTGCCTATACGGCGATACCCAGCTTCAAGAATGCATGGAGGGTTATCACCAGGGAACGGCGGCTCGGCGTGGATGTACTGGATTCCATTGTGGTGCTGGCCTGCCTCCTGTCTGGGCATGTGCTGGCCGGCGCCATCCTGGCCTGGTGTCTTCACTTTGGGCGCTTTCTAATGCGGCGCACCGAGGACAGCTCGAAGAAGATGTTGCTGGGCGCCTTCGGCAAGCAGCCCCGGTTCGTGTGGTTGCTGAGGAACGGCCTGGAGATCCAGGTTTCTCTGGATAAGCTGCAAAAGGGCGACATTGTCATGGTGCACACGGGCGAGGTGGTGCCGGTGGATGGCGTGATTGTGGAAGGCATGGCGATGATCGACCAGCAGGCCCTGACCGGCGAATCAACGCCTGCCGAAAAAGGGGTCGGCGACCAGGTGTTCGCCTCCACGATCATGGTGGCCGATGTCCGATACCGCGGTGATCCCGACCCTCGCGATCGGTATGCTGGCCTACGGGACGATTGGACCGCAGGGCGCCACAGCCGTCTTTAACAGCGATATCGGCACGGGGATTCGCATGGCCGCGCCGCTGGCCATGCTCTCCACCCTGGCGCTTTGCGCGCAAAAAGGCGTGCTGGTGAAGGACGGCCGGGCGCTGGATCTGCTTTGCGGTGTGGATACCGTGCTCTTCGACAAAACCGGCACGCTGACTCGCGAGCGGCCGGAGATTGGCCGGATACTGACCGCCAACGGGTACGAGGAGAGGCGCATTCTGCGATACGCCGCCGCGGCGGAACGCAAGTTCCATCACCCAATTGCGCTGGCCATTCTGGAGAAGGCGGAGCAGGAAGGGCTTGAACTTCCGCTCGGTGACTCGATGCAGTACAAGGTCGGTTATGGCATCGGCGTGGGTATCGACGGACGCCTGATCCGCGTGGGCAGCCGGCGCTTTATGGATATGGAGGGTATCGCGCTGACGCCCGAGTTCGAGGAGGCACTGGAAGAGGCCCATCGCGAAGGACACACCATGGTCCTGGTGGCAGTGGACCACGCGATAGGCGGCGCGCTGGAGTTGCGCGCTTCCGTGCGACCGGAGGTGCCGGAGATGATCAAGGGCCTGCGCGCACGCGGCATCAAACACATCGCGATTATCTCCGGAGACCATGAAGCTCCAACGCGCAGGCTGGCCGAGCAACTTGGCATGGACCGATACTTTGCCCAGGTGCTTCCGACCGACAAGGCCGACTATGTGAAGAAGTTGCAAAAGGAAGGCTGCAAGGTCTGTTTCGTCGGCGACGGCATCAACGACGCGATTGCGCTGAAGAAGGCAAATGTCTCGATTTCGCTGCGTGGCGCGACCTCGATTGCAACCGATACCGCGCATCTTGTTTTCATGGAGCCGGGGCTGGGCAAGCTGTGCGAACTGCTCGACATTGCCCGCGACCTGCAGAGCAATGTGCGCCGGAGTTGGGCGCTCATTATTGCGCCCAATGTCCTGTGCGTCGCCGGTGTGTTCACGATGGGATTCGGGTTTGCCATATCGGTGCTCACCAACAATCTCTCCGCTCTGGCGGCGCTGGCTAACGGCATCCTCCCGATGCGCAAAGTCGCGACTCTGGAGGCCGAGCACCGGCACATGATGGAGTTGCAGTTGCGAGCGAGCGGATTCCTGGACGCACCACGGAATGAATCGACGGAGGACGTGGAGGAATTCGGGGAAGCCGAGGAGATGGAAATTCCTTCCGAAGCGGCTTGAGGCTTTGCCAGTCAGGGCAATCGCATCAAGAAGCTTGTTGACAGAACTGTTCCCACGAAGGGAAGACAGGCCCTGCTGCAAGCACAGCCAATCGGGCGCAATCAAAGCCAATCCGGAAATATGCCCCAAACTTTCCCCGGAGAGTTGTCGAGTAGCCCCGGGGGATTTCACCCCGAGGCCCTCACGGAATCGTGCTTGAACCTCTCGATTCACACGGCTCTTCATAGCCCTGCGTTTGTCTCTCGCGAGCGCAAACTTTCTCCGGAGCAAAGGGC
>JBEKZG010000177.1:0-10038 GCA_049510095.1 Occallatibacter sp. | reverse complement strand
GTAGTGTAGCGCCGGTCTCCAGACCGGCTGTACTGCGGGCCTCCAGGCCCGCAGACCAATGGCTGGTTGACTGCGGTTGCTTTTCGTCTCCCCCGATTCGGCTCAATCGAATCGGTTTAACAAACAAATTCGTGCGGGAACCGGCCAACCAGCCCTCCCGCCTGTTACGCTGTCAAACGAGGCATTTAGAACATGCTCAAGATCGAAGCCATTCTCCAGCCTTCCAAGCTGGATGCCGTCAAGGATGCCTTGCTCGAAGCAGGCATTGAAGGTATGACCATTCTCGAAGCCCGCGGCCATGGCCGCCAGAAGGGCCACACCGAGTTCTATCGCGGCCGCGAATACACCGTTGACCTTCTTCCCAAGGTCAAAATCGAGCTCGTCGTCCCCGATGAGCTGAAAGACAAGGCCATCGCCGCCATCGGCGCAGCCGCCCGTACCGGCCGCATCGGCGACGGAAAAATCTTCGTCAGCCGCATCGACGACGCCATCCGCATCCGCAATGACGAGCGCGGCGAATCCGCCCTCTAAGGAACCTCCAATCGACACAGCGTTTCCGGTGAAGGAACGGGTTACACTGGTCCCAGGGAGGCAGAAATGAGTATCCTCGCGGAGGCTCTGATCTCTGCTTTCGACTCAAATACGGAATTGACCTGGATCGCTGAAGGACCCGGCCAGGCGATTGCCCGCTTTGAGGTCTCCGGGATTCGAATTGATACCACCTTCACCGAGACCGCGGTCAATGAGTGGCGAATCGGGTTTGACGTAACCTCGAAGGCCAACGCCTCGGAAAATATTCACGCATCCATCCGCATCTTCAGCGGAGTTTTTCAGGCGGTCCGTGAGTTCCTGGAAGTGCGGCAGCCCGAGCGGCTTGTCTTCACTTCTAAAGAGGAAGCGCTTGGCCGCCTATACGAGGAGTACCTGCAAAGACAGGACACCACTTTGCGACAGATAGGCTACCGCATGGCCTCCCCAATCAGGATGTCTCCCCTCGCGGAGTTCACAATCGAGAAGACAACGCCGTCTGAATGGAAAGATCATCGCGGGTGAAGGCCCCATCCCGGAGCGACGAACGCAGGAGACCGCCGGTGCCTCCTCGACTTTGGGGACCGGGGAGGATCCTTACGCCAGCACCTTCAGCCCATGTTTTTCCACGATATCCAACAGCTTCAGCGCCATGCCGCTGGGCCTCTTCGCGCCCGATTCCCACTTCTCCACCGTCGATTCGCTCGTGTTCAGGTAGCGTGCGAATACCGGCTGGCTCACCTTCTGGCTTTCCCGAATCCGCTTGATCCGCTGCGGCGCCTTCGGTGCGGGAGCAGCAAGGCAAGACTCATCAAATTCCCGCATCGTCGCCTTGTCAATCGCTCCGACTCTGAACAACGCAGAGGCTGAAGAATGGATTGCCTCTGACAGATCGCTCTTGAATTTCGGCTTAGCCGCCATTGCAAATCTCCTTCCACGTGCCCTCGTCGATCAGCTCGTCCACCTGTCGTTCCGTCAAAACTTCGTAACCCTTGGCGATCTTCCTTAGATTGGCCAGATCGCTGTCCTCGATATTGGCCCGATCCTTTTTGCGAACAGGTGCTCGTACACCCAATGCCGCCCACCCTTCGCCAGAATGATGGAGCGTGATCTATTCTTGTCCAACCGCTTCTTGAAAACCCCACCACCCAGATCGTCCGCCTGGCCCAGCATCACCTGCCGGATGGCCAAACAAAGTTCGTCATCCGCAATCAGCGCCTTCCGCGCCGCCTTTGCAAACCACGCTGTCTTGAAAACCCGCGCCGATCTCCGGGCCGGTTGGATCACATTCAAGTGTAGCACCAGGTGCTACTGGATACAATGCGAATTCACCCAATGCTGGGCCGGCTTTCCATCGATGTGGCCCAGCTCTCGGCCACCCCCAGCCATCATGCCCCTCGTAGTGAACATTGGGAAATTCGTCCCCGTGTTACACTTCCGCCATGTATTTTGACGACGCGATTCATCCCGATGAGGTTCCCGATCGCAACAGGCTCCTCTTCTCTCTCGTCTCAGCCCTCCTCATCGCCTCGTTTAGCTTTGCTCTCATCTTCCTGCTCTTCGGCTCCCTGCCTTATCTCACCTTGCATTGGTTGAGTACTCTGCCCCCGGCAAAGGCCTCCCGCATTCTGTCCATGATGGACATCCTTGCGTGGACCCTCGTCCTCTTCTCAAGTGTCTTTACTCCGGCGATCCTCCTCGCAATGGTGGCGCGTAAGCAGCGATCCAAACACAGACCACCAATACAATCGATTTGAAAAAGTCGGATAATCATTGCATTGGGTGCGGCTCATTCGTGCGCAAAACTGCAAAAACACCCACGCGCCCGCTAACATCGCTTATTCTGTTAACAATTCCTTACTTGCCTCGGCGAGCCACTCACAACACTCATGACTCCAGTCGCATTTGCGGTTGACGATCTCCGGGAGCAGTATCTGCGCGAGATGGCGCTCGTCCGCCAGACCTGTGAGCGCACCGGCGACGGCACCGCCGCCATCCGCCGCCGTTCGGCCGTCGTCGATCGTATCCTTATTGAAATGTGGCGCAGAGCCTTCGCCGGCCAGCCATCCCTCAACATTTCCCTCCTCGCACTCGGAGGCTACGGCCGCAAAGATCTTTTCCCCTACTCCGACATCGACGTCCTCTTCGCCTTTGCCGACGAAAAGGTCGAAGCGCAGTCCGCCGACGGTGTCCGCGCCGTCATCCAGGGCATGTGGGACATCGGCCTCCGCGCCAGCCCCAACAACCGCACCGTCAAGGAAGCCGGCAAGTTCGATCCCGTCACTCTCGCCACGCTCGACCGCCGCGTCCTCGCCGGACAGTTCCCGCTCTATCAGCAGCTCCACCAGACCGTCCTGCCCGGCCTCGTCCTCAGCGAGTGGAGCACCATCACGCAAAAGCTCGGAGAAATCGCCCGCGCCCGCCATGCCAAGTTCGGCAACACCATCTTCCATCTCGAACCCAACCTCAAGGAGTGTCCCGGCGGCCTGCGCGACTACCACCTCGCTGTCTGGTTCGCCCTCCTCTTTCACCTCAAGGAAACCAAGGAATGGCCCCGCCAGCGTGGCGGCGTCTTCCAGTCCGCCCGCGGTGACGCCGAAGCCGCCTTCGACTTCCTCGCCGCCGCCCGCTGTTTCCTCCACTTCCGCCACGGCCGCGATGACAATACCTTAGACTGGCAGTCTCAGGACGAAGCCGCCGCCAACTCCATCGGCCTTGAAACCCGCGGCACCGCGGATCCGAGCTACTGGATGCGGACCTACTATCGCCACGCCCGCATCATCTATCGCCGCGCCGCTCTGCTCATGGAGCACCTGCCCGCTCCCGTCAGCTTCTATCGCCAGTTCCGTCGCCGCCGCACCCCCATCGCCGGCACTGACTTCCTCCTCGACCAGGGCCGCATCGACATCGTTCCCGGCGCCCAGTTCAACGACACTTCCGCCATCCTGCGCATCTTCTCGCTCATGGCCACGCACGGCTACACCCTCTCCCAGGCCGCCGAGGACCGCATCACCGACTCACTCCCCGCCCTCGCCATCCACATCCCCGAAGGCCCCTACCTTTGGAACGCCCTGCGCGAAGTCCTCCTCGGCCCCCACGCCGCACATGCTCTGAGAACGATGCACGCCCTCGGCGTCCTTGAAATGCTCATCCCTGAATTCCACGGCATTGACGCCCTCGTCATTCGCGATTCCTATCACCGCTACACCGTCGACGAGCACACCTTCCTCGCCATCGACAATGTCCACTTGCTCCGCCAGCCCGCCCACGACTACGAACAGCGCCTGGCGCAGCTACTCCCTGAAATCGACCGCCTCGACCTTTTTCTCCTCGCCCTTCTCCTCCACGACACCGGCAAGGCCCGCCGCACCGGCGAACACACCACCCAGAGCGTCGAACTCGCTGATGCCTTCCTCGCCCGTCTCGACTTCGACTCTGAAGAGCGCGAGTCCATCCTCAAGCTCATCCGCCTGCACCTCGAAATGTCCAACGCCCTTCGCCGCGATATCTTCGACCTCGAAAATGTCCGCGGCTTTGCCGAGAAAATCGGCAGCCCCCAACTCCTCAAAATGCTCACCCTCATGACCTTTGCGGACATCAAGGCCGTCAACCCCGACGCCCTCACGCCATGGAAGGCCGAGAACATCTGGCAGTTCTACATGGCCACCGCCAACTTCATGGACCGCTCCGTCGACGAGGTCCGTTACCGCGCAGCCATTGACCCTACCCTCCTCAACCGCATTCGCTCCATGGTCCCGCCCTCGCAGTACGACGCCCTGAAGCAATTCCTTGAAGGCCTGCCCCAGCGCTACCTCCAAACCCGCCTGCCCGAGCAAATCCGCCACCATTTCCAGATGGCCCTCAACCTCGATCAGGACGCCGTCCAGCTCGATCTCCGCCCCAATCGCCAGCTCTTCGACCTCACCGTCATCACCCGCGACCGCACACGACTCTTTGCCGACGTCGCCGGAACCCTCGCCGCCTGGGGCATGAACATCGTCAAGGCCGGCGCTTATTCTAACGAGGCCGGCGTCATCGTCGACAGCTTTCACTTCTCTGATATCTTTCACACCCTCGAACTCAACCCAAGTGAGAAAGACCGTTTCCTCGCAAATCTCCACGACGTCGTCGCGCAAAAGGCCTCCGTCCAGCAGTTACTCGAGGCCCGCCGCCATCTCAACCACCCCACTAATTTGAAGGTCGAAGTAATTACCCGCCTCGAGTTCGACTCCGAGTCCTCCACCCACTCCACTCTGTTGCAAGTAGTAGCTCAGGATGTCCCCGGCCTTCTCCGTCAGATAGCTCTAACTCTCAGCACCCATCAGTGCGACATCAAAGTAGCTCTGATCGATACCGAAGGCGAAACCGCCATAGATGTCTTCTATCTAACCAGCCGCGAAAACAAGTTATCCGAAGGCACTCAGCAAACCCTCGCCAAAGACTTAACCGCCGCCATAGCCGCCATGCGCGCCCCCTCCGCTTAGAAGACCGGCTGCTTCCGGTTCGGAGGGAGGCGGGGGTTTCAACCCCCGCATAGCGAAAACACAATTCACGCGGGCTTTACAGGCTGGGGAAAAACTCGTGCAAGACATGTTTTGTAACAAGGGCACGGCTTCAGCCGGGCCGAAAAGGCTTCGAAGGATGGCGGGGTTTTAACCCATGAGAGATATTCTTCCTCCGCAAACATCCGCATGTGCCCATTCATTGCAGCCACATCGCAAAGGTACACGTCCCGGAGGGACCGAAGGATAATAGCCCAGCATGGAGTCCGCCGCAGCGGACGGAATGCTGGGTAAGCCAACCAAAGAAGAAAAGAGCCCCTTAGGGGCGCTGCGAAGGGCGAGAACATATAATCAGCGGGAATGCTCCAGGTTATCTTTCTTGGATAGAGCCCCGGATGGAGCGTATGACGTCGAAATCGTCGACTACCACCGCGAACAGAAAGGGAAAAAATAGCGTACCCCTGGTGCGCCCTGCGAATGGGTGGAGCTACCAGTATGTGACGACTTCGCCGGGAGAGATGTTGGCAGAGGAGTTCTTGAAGCCATTGGGCTTGAGCCAGAACCGGTTGGCGATGAGCATTCGCGTTCCGTCTACGCGGATCGGCGAGATTGTACGCGGCAAGCGCGCAATCACCCCCGACACGGCACTGCGCCTCGCCCGCTTCTTCGATAACAGTCCGGAATTCTGGCTCAACCTTCAACAGATGCACGACCTCACCAAAGCCAAACTCGCGCTGGCCAGAACCATTGAAGCCGAGGTGCATGTTTACGAACCGAATGCGGCTTAAAGATCGCTAGCCCAGTTGACCGTTGAGTTCAGATCTTCCACATGCGTGAAAGCCTTGTCATTGGTGACGAGGACCGCCCCCACGGCGATGGCGTGGGCGGCAATCTGCATGTCCAAATCAGACAGGGTGATCCCCGCCGCTTCCAGCTTCGCCCGCAGTTCTCCATAGGCGGCGGCCTCCTTGCTTCCCCAAGGCAGAATGCGCAGCTTGAACAACAAGGCTTCCACGGCTGCGCGAAGCACATGCGCCCCGGGCCGTTTCGCCAATCCATAGCGCAACTCCGCCTCCGTGATGGCCGAAATGCAGACGATCTCTTCTTCCCCAAGCGCCTCGAGACGCGCTCGTGCGGCGGACGATTTCCCTTTGGCGATATAGCTAACAGTATTAGTATCCAGCAGGTAGGTGACGATCATTTCTCATCCAGATCCCGATCCAGCTCGAATAGCTCGTCGATCGCGATCCGGTTCGCGGATGGCCGCCTGTCGCGCTCGTCTTCGGAGAGGAAGTCGTCGGGAACATGGGCCGCGTCGAGCGCGGCGAATACTTCGGCCCAAGAGCCGGGTCCCTCCGACAAAATGATGTCGCCCGTGCGCGGGTCGCGGCGGATAGAAACCTCCGAGGAGCGAAACCGGTACTCAGCAGGAATAGTCACATGCTGGCTTCTGCCGCTCATGAAAACTCTTGCTTTAGACGCTTCTGCCACGGTCGCACCTCCTTGCTATACATCATGCTATACAGCAGAATCGAAGTCAAGTTGGGATTGAACCAGATTCGCAGTTGGCGAGCCTTCTCCGCGGATTTTGCGGAGATTAGTGCGGCTATTCTCCTCAAAATTTTCGCATGACGATTCCGGTAAGCTGAGATGGCGCTGGCATACTGGAGTTATGGCCAACCCCGAACATCTTGCCATCCTGAAAGAGGCCGTTGAGGCGCGGAACCGATGGCGGGAGGAGAACCCAAGTATCCGGCCTGACCGTTTGAACTCGGATCTAGCCGAGACGAACCTCAGCGGCGCGAACCTAAGTCATGCGTTCCTCTTGGGGGCGGATCTCAGCGGGGCAGACCTCAGCCGGACGAACCTTTTCGCAGCGAACCTCATCGGGGCGAACCTCTACGGAGCGCAACTCGACCGGACGATCCTTTCCTTGGCGGGTATAGGGAGTACGAGCTTCGCCAATGTCGATTTGAGTGAAGTAATAGGGCTGGAAACTGTAAGCCATGTCGGCCCATCCAGCATCGGCATCGACACGATCTACAAATCCAAAGGCAAAATTCCGCACGCATTTCTGCGCGGAGCCGGCGTCCCCGACGTTTTCATTGCCTACATGGAATCCCTGAACTTCACGAGCATCGAGTTTTATTCCTTGTTTATCAGCTACTCAACCAAAGATCAGGATTTTGCAGATCGCCTCTACGCCGACTTGCAGGCCAAAGGCGTCCGCTGCTGGTTTGCTCCGCAGGACGTTCAAGGTGGTAAGAAACTCCACGAGCAAATCGACGAAGCCATTCAAGTTCATGACAAGCTCTTGCTGATTCTTTCCCCGGACAGTATGAAGAGCGAGTGGGTAAAGACCGAAATTGCAAAGGCCCGCAAACGAGAAATCGAAGAGGGACGCCGCGTCCTGTTCCCCATCCGCCTTTGCAGATTCGAGACGCTACGCGACTGGGAATGTTTCGACGCATACGCAGGCAGGGATTCAGCCCGAGAGATTCGCGAGTATTTCATCCCCGACTTCAGCAACTGGAAGGACCACGATGCCTACAAGCAAGCCTTCGACAGGCTCCTCCATGACCTGCAGGGAGAGCCGAAGCCCGTTTCCACCTGATCCAACCACGATAAAAGGGACCTGAGTCCAGAAGACTCGCATCCCGCCACCACCCACAAGCGGGCCGCAATCCCCCCTGGAACATCAAATCCACCATCGCAGAATTCGTTTTCTCCCAACCCAATTCCGGCATACAATTGCCACGTCACATCCATCACCCGCGGCCCATCGCCCAACCCACCCGGCACGCGGGAAGCCTTCTCCTCGGAATTCCCCCGATTTGCAGACAAATCTCCGGAGGGTCCTTAGATGACCACGTACAAGCCGTCCCGCCTTTTCGCCTCTGCCAGCCAGAAAAGCTTCGTACCCACCATCCAAAACACGCCGCCTCTGCCCGTCATCCAGTGGAACCTGGTCGGACAGTCCGCTCCCAAGCTGCTCACAAACTCCTCCACCGGCCTGCCCACCGCGGATACCATCGTCATCACCTGGGCTGACGCCGAATGGGCAGCCATGGAGCACGTCTTCTGCGCCGGCTCAACCGCAATAACCTACTCCAAGCGCGAAACAAGCTCCTGGCCTGGCTGGACGAAGTACTCCGCGGGGCTTCCCTCCGGCGCGCCTTCCACTTGGACCTTCTGGGGCGAGTGGCGTCTGGTCCAGATCGGTTCCGCCACCGTCATGCTCTTCAAATCCAACACCCACCTCGACTATCCAGGCCAATCGTTTCTCGTCGACCTGATCAAGCTCCTAATCCAGGACGTCAAGCCCACGCTCATCCTCTCCATCGGCACCGCCGGCGGCGCTGAGACCGGCGACCACCTCGGCACCGTCCGCGCCGTCAGCGCCGGCACGCTCTATGAGCAGAAGGTCGCCCCGGCCTCGTGGCCCGTCTACAAGAACACCTGGCATTCCGCCGATTCCATCCTTCAGAACCCGGCCTTCGCGCAGCTCCTCTTTCCCATCCCCACAACACCCGCCGATCTCCAGTCGCTCGTAACTCAGTTCAACCAGCACTACAACACCAGCTACACTCTCGCCAATCTCGATCCCGACGGCCTCAACAGCGGCGACTCTTCACCAAAAATCTTCGACCAAACCGGCGGCGCAACCTCCTTGCTCACAACGCCCACCTTTGTCGTCGGCACCACAGACGGCCTCTACAAAAATTACATCTGCATCGAGATGGATGACGCCATCATCGGCCAGGTTTGCCAGACCGCCGGCGTCGAATTCGGCTTTGTCCGCAATGTCTCCGACCCCGTGCAAAACGCCGCACTGCCCTCCAGCGTCCAGGGCAGCTGGGGAAGCGCCATCTACGACGCCTACGGCTTCTACACCAGCTACAACGGCGCTCTGGCCGCCTGGGCCTTCCTCGCCGCAAGCTCCTGATCGAAATAGCCATCGCAAAGACAACGCGGCCCGCTCATAACTACAAGCGGGCCGCGCTAACTCACCTTGATTCCCAGGCCTCTGACTGTCTGAATTTGTACCCCGCGCCGTACCCCATTCGCTTTTTTCTGCGAATGGGTGGGAAAGCACAAACCTCAAGGAACGAAACCAAGCGATCGGAGACCTGGTCTTATCTAACCTTCTTCTTAGCCGCCTTCTTACTCGCTTTCTTACTAGCCTTCTTAGCCGGAGTACCCGGTGCAGCCGGCGCCAGCAGCGGTATCAACTTACTCGCAATGGGCGATCCCAAACCGGTGCAGGCATCCCACCCAGGTCCCGCCGAAAATGCCCCATTATTCCCCTGGGTAATGTCGTTGAACGCCGACGCCGCCTTGGACGCATAAATCGCCGGATTGATGAAACCCACCTGCGTCCCAAGCTGCTCGTTCGCCACCGCCACCAGCCCGGCCCACAGCGGAGCCACCGCGCTCGTTCCGCCAATCACCGTAGTTTCTCCGTCCACGCGAATCGTGTACCCCGTCGTCGGATCGGCATCGCCGGCCACATCCGGCACGCCGCGGCCGCCCGTGCTCACGCTCGGCGCAGGCACCTTCGCATTCGCCTGCCAGCTCGGCAATGCAAACAGGGTACTCACGCCGCCGCCCGTCGCCCCCTCGTTGTTCGCCGTCTCGTTCCACACCACTTCGGAAACAATCGTTGCCCCGTCGGCGTCCAGTTTCGTCCCGCCGCACGCCAGCACGTGCGGGCTCGACGCCGGAAAGTCGACATTGTTCCCCGTCGCTCCGTCGCTTGACCCGTTATCCCCGGCCGCAACCGTAATCGTCACGCCCAGTGCCGCGGCGCTCTGGCATGCTGCATCCAGCGCTGCTGCCGCCTGCGCCGTCCAGCTCGATTCCGGACCGCCCCAACTGATCGAAATCACGCTCGGCTTGTTCGTCGCATCGTGCACCGCCGTGGTAATCGCGTCCGTAAATCCCTGGTCCGTATTCGGCGTAAAGTACACCGCGATCTTCGCTCCCGGAGCCACCGATGCGGCCACTT
>JBEKZG010000176.1:0-7284 GCA_049510095.1 Occallatibacter sp. | reverse complement strand
GGGCCGTACCTATAGCACTCCACGCAGCCGTTGTTGTGGGCTACGGGTTTGCCGCGCCACCGCCGGCATTGAACTCCGGAAGCAGTTCCGTTCTTTACATGGCCATGAAGAACTCGTGGGGCACTTCATGGGGCGAAAATGGGTTCTTCGATATCTACTCAGGAGTGGTGGGCGACAACGAATCCATGATTGGGGTCGATGCCCCCGTGCCGCCAACGCCGGCAGCGCAGGTGGCGATGTGTCAGGACCTTGACGGTGCGGGCCACTGCTACTGGGGCCTGGGGTCGAAACCACAGAGCGGATGCCCTTCCACGTGCACTTCCTCCGCGGAATACTGCGCATACTCTGGTCCCACTCAAGCGCCGGCAGTTTGCCTCACCAGCGCATCCATCATCCCACCCACGCCAACCGTAACCGTGACGCCAGCCTCATCGAGCATCACCCCAGCCCAGTCGCTGCCGGTGACGGTCAGCGTTGGTTCGGTTGGTCCTACCCCGACCGGAAGCGTGACGTTGACCGGCGGCAATTATGTCTCCGCTGCCACTCCTCTCAGTAGCGGCAGCGCAACGTTCAATCTCCCCGCTGGATCGCTGACCCCGAGCCTTTGCACTGTGAACTACACCCTGGTAGCCGACTACGCGCCGGACTCCAATAGTTCCTCGATCTACAGTATCGCAGGGGGAACAACCAATGTTACGGTGATTCCACCAGCAAGCCTCGCGCTTTATCCCTGGCCGGCCACACTGAGCGTTAATCAAGGAAGCAGCAGCACGGACGATATCGCGGTGGCCGGGGACTGCGGGTACAGCGGCACCGTGACTCTCTCGGCCAGTGGCTTGCCCAGTGGAGTTGCGGCTAGCTTCAATCCCAATGCTTTCAGTCTAACGAGCGATTACATGAGCGTGCTCACATTGACGGCGAGCGCCTCGGCTGCGGTCACATCCAGTCCGGTAACGGTGACAATTACCGGGACCTCCGGCTCGCAGACGCCGTCCACCACCATCGCGCTCACAGTCAATGCGGCACCTACTTTTGCGATCGCGGCCGGCACATCCTCTCTCAGCATTGCGCCCGGTGCGACGACGGGGAATACGGTAGCAATCACCGTGACGCCGTCGAATGGGTTCACGGGGACTGTGAATCTGACTTGCGGGGTCACCCCGGTGGCGGCAAGCGATCCGCCGACTTGCAGCTTGTTGCCGGGTTCGGTGACGATTGCGGGAACCGGAGCGCAGAGTTCGACATTGACGATCTCCACCACGGCGGCAACGAGCGCAAAGAGCGAATTCAAGAAGCTGCTGTGGCCGTCGGCTGGAACAGCGCTGGCGCTGCTGCTGATGGGGGTTCCGCGCCGGCGCCGTAACTGGCTTCCGCTGCTTGGCATACTGGCGCTCGCTGTTACCTTCGGCGTGATTGGCTGCGGTGGAGGGGGCGGGAACAGCGGTGGCGGAGGCGGAGGCGGAAATAGCGGTGGCGGAGGCGGAGGAAACACAGGTACCACGCCAGGAACTTACACCGTCACGGTAACGGGGGCATCCGGAAACATCACGGGAACAGTGGGAACCGTTACGTTGACCGTTCAGTAGCCTTCGTTGCAGTTGACGGGTCGGATGGACCGAACCTGAGTGCAAATGCAAGTGGCGGTGAGAGGGCAGGTATCGCGGGAATTCTGGAATTCCGGGTTACCTTGGCGTGGATTGTACGTCCAAGGGGGAGGCCAGTTCCAAAGGAATCTTGCTCACGCCTAATTGGACCCGTAGAATAGAGGTTCGCAGGAGTTTTTAAGGCAATGACGCATTCCGCTCGCAGTTTTCTCGTAGTCGCACTTGGTTGCGGCCTGATGTTGGTTACGGGCCGCGGCACTCTGGCCCAGCAGTCGACGCCCACCGCAACGTCGCAACAAGACCAGGATCCCGACGCGCGCATGCGGGAACGCTCGGATAAGGAAAAGTTCGAGGCGCAGAAGGCATATAAGGGTGAGATTCACGGCGCCTACAAGACGTGGCTTGAGCAGGATGTGCCTTACATCATTACGGATGAAGAGCGGAAGGCGTTCAAGAACCTGAGCAACGACGAGGAGCGCGACGCCTTTATTGAGAATTTCTGGCTGCGGCGCAACCCGAATCCCGATTCGCCGGAGAACGAGTTCCGCGAAGAGCACTACAGGCGCATTGCTTACGCTAATGAGCACTTTGCCGCCGGGAAGCCGGGATGGAAGACCGACCGCGGGCACATCTATATCTCGTTCGGGAAACCTGACTCGATCGATTCGCACCCCTCGGGCGGCGCGTACCAGCGGCCGATGGAAGAGGGCGGCGGCGAGACATCGACATTTCCGTTTGAGACGTGGCACTACCGTTATCTGGAAGGGGTCGGGGAGAATATCGACCTTGAATTTGTGGATACGTGCCAGTGCGGCGACTACCACTTTACGATCGATCGCAGTGAGAAGGACGCGCTGCTGCGCGTTCCGGGCGCCGGCCTGACGCAATCGGAACAGATGGGCCAGAGCAAGAAGGCTGACCGTTTCAACGGCGGGATGGAAGCGCTGGGCGCGGGCCCGATGACATCGCAGAACCAGTCAAAGGAGTTCGACCGGATCGATCTGGCGGCCAAGATTTTTGCGCCGCCGCCGATCAAGTTTACGGATCTTGATGCGTTTATCTCCGAACACAAGATTCTGAACGGTCCGCCCTTCCCATTCGATGTGAGGACCGATTTTGTGAAGGTGACCGACAGCACGGTGCTGGTGCCCGTGACGGTACAGTTGAGGAATCGAGACATCACCTTTGTGACGAAGGATGGGGTGTCGAAGGGATTTGTGAACATCCTGGTGAAGGTGACGACGCTGACCCATAAGACAGTGCAGAGCCAGGAAGATACGGTGCAGGTGGAAGAGCCGGCGGAGTTACTGGAGAAGATGCTGGACCGCAAGTCGGTTTATTGGAAGGCGCTTCCGCTTCAGCCTGGACTTTACCGGCTGGATATTGCTGTGAAGGACGTGAACAACCCGGATCATGTGGGTCTTTACGGCCGCGGGTTCGAGGTGCCGAGCTTCCACGATGAGAAGCTGGCCACCTCGTCGCTGATTCTGGGGGACGAGATGAACACGGTTTCGTCGCGCGAGATCGGCGCGGGTTCCTGCGTGATCGGCAACACACATATTTGCCCACGGGTGACGGCGAATCCCGCGACTCCGGTGAGTTTCAAGCGGAGCCAGGAACTGAATTTCTGGATGCAGGTGTACAACCTGGGCATCGACGAGGCCACCAAGAACAACGAAGCGACGGTGACGTACGAGATAATCGACTCGGCGAGCAATGTGGTGATTTTTGAAAAGCAGCTGACGTCCAAGGACCTTGGACCTCACAGCGACCAGTTGACGGTGGAGAAATCGCTGCCGATGGCGGGGCTGCAGCCGGGGAAATACAGGGTGACGATTAAAATAAATGACACAATCTCGAAACAAGAGATTGCGCAATCGGCACCTTTTGTCGTGGAATAGGGTATACGTGCGCAGAGTGGGTTATCGGACTCAAGATCGGAAACCCACGCATGCTTGATTCGCAGAACGATTGCCAGAGACGCCTCACACCATCACCAAACGTGATTATGCGCAGGCTCCATCTCGTTGTTTTCGCCGTGCTGATTGCCATGGGCACCACTCCGGTCCACGGAGCTGCTCCCGGATCGGTTTCAGGTTCGGTGCGCGACTCGTCGGGCGTGGCCCAAATGGGTGCAGTGGTCGAGTTGCTGCGCCCGGATCTGACGGTGCTTGTCAGCGTTTACACCGACAGCGCAGGCCATTTCACGATAGCGCATGTGATTCCGGGCCTTTACGCGGTGAAGGCAATGAATACATCCTTCCTACCTTCGGTGCGGGAGAATGTTCGGGTGCGCGCCAACACTGTGGTCGACCTGACGCTAAGCACACTGTACGAAGTGATGCAGTGGCTGCCGTCAGAGCCGCGCAGCGTGGACACACAGAAGGACGACTGGAAATGGACACTGAGGTCGGCAGCCAACCGGCCGCTTCTGCGCTGGCTGGAAGATGGGCCGCTGGTGGTGGTGTCAGATGGTTCGGGAGCTGCGCCCAAGTTGAAGGCGCGGCTGATGGCGACCGGGCAAGAGGGAAGTTTTGGAGAGAGCGGCGAGCGCTATTCGGCCGTGGTGGAGGATACGCCCTCAAACAGCCGTGAGCTGCTGGCGCGCGTGGATTTTGCGCCGGGTACCGATGGGGATATGGAATCGATGCTGGGGTTCCGGCAGGATCTGGGTTTTGCCGGCTCGGTTCAATCGGTGGCGGCCGTCGCGATCCACCCCGAGGTGAATGACGCGGAATACGCAGGAGGCGGGACCAGGGCAGGGAGCGGCGCGGGAGCCGGGGGATTGGACGAGGCTGCCGTCCGGAGTTGGGAGAACCTGACCCTGGGCGACGCGATCACGGCGGAGGTTGGCTCCACGCAGATGGTGGTGCGATTCGCCGAACACTCTCCCAATACTGTGGGCGCGGCGCTGCCGTTTGCCCGTGTTGGCTGGAGGGACGGCGACTCGACGATCCACTACCGCATGACGACGGTGATGCAAGGGGCTGGTGATCAGGGTCAAGGGGATGCGGATGAAACGCAAGCTCAGACCTGGCTGCCCAGGGTTGCGCTACGGAATGGCGAAGTGGTTCTTGAACACGGGATGCATCAGGAGATGGGCTGGGAGCGGCAGACCGACAAAGGCGGCGTGGCGGTGATGGTGTTTGCCAACAACACAGACAACCCGGTGCTGGAAGGCATGGGCCATTTTGCGGCTGGTACGGGAACGACTGCGGCCGGCTCCAACTCAGTGTTGTTCGACAGTTCGAGCGGAATGCTGCGCGTTGCGGGACCCAACTTTTCCAGCGCCGGAGTGACGGCGACGATGGTGCGCCGGTTGCCGGATGGGGATCTGATCCGCGTGAGTTATGCCAACGGAGATGCTCTGGCCGCGCCGGCCGGTTTGGGCCTGCATCCGGGTTCGCTGGATGAGGCGGTAGCCGGAGTGCACCCGCGCCATGCGCAGATGTACGCACTCACTCTTTCCGGCACGCTTGAAGGCACCGGGACCCGCTGGCGTGCCAGTTACCGGTGGCAGCCGGAAGATACGGTGACCAGCGTTGCTCCGTATTCGGCGGATAGCGCTGCACCCTATCTGAACCTGCATCTCAGCCAACCGATTCATATGCGGCACGAGGGACAGAGCGGGTTTGAGGCTTTGCTCGATCTGCGTAACCTGCTGGCGGAGGGTTACCGGCCCTACGTGCTGAGCGATGGGTCGGTGGTTGTTTTTGCCCAGGACCAGCGTGGGATTCAAGGCGGGCTGGCATTCACGTTCTGAGGCAAATCGGACGCGCTTGAGAGGCGTGGTTCGACGGGTTGCGGCAGACGGTGAAAGCGGACGAATGAGCCGCTGTGGTGTTCCCATGAACGCCTTTGGAATCCACTGCTATCTGTGCTATATTCTTCAAGGGCAACAGGGGATTTTTGCCTGCCCAGGCCGTGCAATAACACCTGCCGCACGGCTTATACAAATCACTTGGCAGATCATCTGGACTTGACTTGGACGCGTAGCTCAACTGGCAGAGCATTCGGCTCTTAACCGACAGGTTGTAGGTTCGATTCCTACCGCGTCCACCAAATAGATTCATAGACTTACACCGCTTCTCCTCCCCCCTAGAATCCTCAGAAATGGCCAACTGTGGGGACTTTTGTGGGTACTCCACATCAAAATACTGCGTATTTGTGGGCGATTCTGAGCAATCATTCCCTGCAATCTTTGCTGCGGGAGTGTTTTCCTCTTTCGCTTTTGCCGCCTTCTTGTAGGCCCGTTTACTGCCGTTCTGCAACCCAGATGGGGAGCTATGTGGGGACCCCTCGGCCTTCTCTGTCTGGCCGGATTCTTCCGTGGCCGACCGCACCGTGACAATGGACTCCAGGGCACGGCGCTTCGCCTCCATGCGAATATGGCTGTAGTGCTTGAGCATTTGCTTCGAGACGTGGCCGGCGATGTCCATAATGGTCTGATCGCCCGCGCCACTCTCGGCAAGGTCGGTAATCAGCGTGTGCCGGTTGTCGTGCCAACGGCCTTTCACCTGGGCATTTCTGCGCACGTTGTTCCATGCGGTCTTGAGCGTGGTGACGGGGCGCGTGGGATCGTTTGGACTCGGCTTTCCGAAAGGGAAGACATACCACTCCGCGCGGGGCTTTCCGAACTTCTCTTGATACCAGGCGGCATACTCGGAAAAGACATCCAAGAGTGTTGAATTCAAGGGGATTGTTCGTCCTTCGCCCGCCTCAGTCTTGCTCTGGCCCACTGCCAGGTACTTCTTCGTGAAGTCGAGCTGTCCCCATGTCAAAGTCTTGATTTCGGCATCGCGCATCCCGGCGTTGAGCGCCAGCGTCAAAGCGAGATAGATATGTGGGGAGCGCGCGTTGCGGGCCTCCTCCAGCATCCTGTCCTTCTCCCCTTGGGTGTAGGCTTTTCCGACTGTCTGACGAACCTTGAGCTTGAGCATCTTCCGCTTGCGTAGGCGGATGCGGAGCAAGTCGCCTGGGTCGCCCAAGATGCGCAACAGGAAGCCTACTTCTTCGTTGACGCTCTTCGGTGCGGCGCTCTCACCGAGGCGCGCATTCTGGTAGTGAATGACGGTAGCCTCATTGAAGTCAACCAGCATCTTGCCACCAAGAAGCCGCTTAAGATGATCGATTGCGTATTCGGCAAAACGCGCAGACTGTGGTAGGCGCAACTTGTAGGCGTCGAAATACTCGTCCGCCATGTGACTGAATGTACGGACTCGTTCCTGACGGAGGTCAACAAAATTATTGAAGCCCTCTTCCAGTTCGCGCTTGCGCTTCTGCTCCGCGCCTTTGGCAACGGTCTTCGAGGGAGATTTCGAGGACTCGCGAATGCGCCGTCCGGCGAACCAGAACTCGTACCACCAGACATCACCACGACGAAAAAGGCTCATGAGAATGACTCCTGTTCTCCTGCCTATTCTCTTTCCGCAGGGGAAGATTCGAATGACAATGCGCGCCGGATTGTGCGCACATCAAGAAACATCTTTTGCGGGCCGCTGGCGGCTGCTTCTCCAACGGGAATGAAGCCGTAGCGTGCGTACCAACCCGTCTTATCGGGATAAGCGTCGGTGACGATGCAGCGACAGCCAACCTCGTCGGCCACACGCACGGTAATCTTGAGTGCCTCTGAGATCAAAGCGTGCCCCAGGCCTCTGCCGATGAAACGTTCATCCACTGC
>JBEKZG010000175.1:0-7287 GCA_049510095.1 Occallatibacter sp. | reverse complement strand
TACAGCGGTCCAGATCCTGCACATTTATCATGGTGCCCGCGACTGGCCCGCAGAGGGATAACGCATCCTGGAGGATACTTACATGCGTCGTCTTCGTTATGGTGTAGCCGCGAGCCTGGATGGATTCATTGCCGGGCCTGACGGTGAGTACGACTGGATTGTGCACGATCCTGCGATCGATTTCGCGGTGATGTTTGCGCAATACGACACGTTCCTGATGGGGCGCGGCACCTACGAGGTTGCCCGTGAGAAGGGCAAGTCGTGGGACCGCACTGGACAGCGATGGGTCGTGGTGTCGACTACGCTCCGGCCCGAAGACCACCCCGATGTCACCATTTTCAGCAGCGGCGTTGCAGAGGCGGTGGCCGCATTGAAGGCCGAGCCCGGCAAGGACATCTGGCTGTTCGGCGGCGGCGTGCTGTTTCGTTCGATGCTTGATGCGGGGCTGGTGGATACGGTTGAAGTTGAGCTGATGCCGGTGATGCTGGGCAGCGGGGTTCCGCTGTTGGCGGAGGGTCGGCGACGGTCATTGCAACTGAAGGAAAGCAGGGCGCTGCCTAGCGGGATTCTGATGCTTTCTTATTCCGTGATACAGGATTCGGCGGTAGATTGAGGATTTTGTTCCGCTTATCGAGCGTTTGGTCGATTCGTCAGTAAGCCGGCAAATGCAAGAATCTCAAGACGGGGATTTTCCAGACCGGTTTTTTGGGTAAGAGTGATTCCTTTCCCCATCTCCAGCCGTCACAATGGTGAGTGGACCTGCGGACATCAAATGCATGGCCGGGCAGCGATCACGGCTCATCGCAGAGCCTTCACCGGCGAGTGCTCCAACTTTGTGTGTTCGCCGCGTTTTGGTTCGCGTTTCTGTTCGCCGGCGTTCATGCCGACGGCCAGAACCCGATTCAAGATCAAGACCAAAACCAGATTCAAGAACCCGCCCAGCCTGCCGCTGAACCAGCCCGCGTTACGGTACACGGCGAAGTTCGCAACGGGGGCACCGGGCAGCCGCTCCCGCGTGCGTTGGTGCGGATTGAAGGCGATGCAGCCACTGGCACGCTGACCGATGGTGAAGGACGATTCGAGATTACCGGCGTGCCTCCGGGTCCGCAGACTTTTCGTGTCGTGAAGCCCGGATTTCACGATCGCCCTTACGCCACAGAGGATATCGGCTACTCAGGGGAAGGTCCGGCGCACAGCGTGAAGGGAGCGGCCGAGATGCCCGATCTTGTCTTCACGCTCACCCCCAACTGTGTCATCCACGGCCGCATCTAGCTTTCAACCGGCGATCCTGCGGAAGGCATGACCGTCATGCTGCTGAAACGAGTGGTCCGCTACGGGCGTGGCGTCTGGTCGCCGAATGGCGAGTCGAGAACCAAGGGAGATGGAATGTATCGTTTCGCCGGGCTCCCGGAAGGTGTCTACGCGCTTTACACCATGCCTGCTCTTGAGAGCGAACCAGTAGGCGTGGCAGTGGCCGCCGGGAGCGGCGCGCGGATTGTCCGCGATGGATTCCCCAGTGTCTTCTATCCCGATGCGCGCGATTTCTCTGGCGCGGCGCACATCCAGCTCTCGGCCGGCGATCAGGCGGAGGCAAATTTTGTGCTCACCGCCGAACCTTTCTACTCCGTTACCGCGGCCGGTGTGTTGCCTGGCCCCGGCAAAAACCCTCCGCCGCCGGGAAACCCTTCATTCGTCATGGACGCTTCAGGTCATCCGCTTCCTTACGTCGTCCAGTACGACTCTGCGGCCCACGGTCTTCAGGCCGACCTGCCCAATGGAACGTACGTGATGATGATGCAGACCTTCCGTCATAGCGGATTATTTTATCTTGGGGAGGGCCCCCCCTTAGGCGCGACGAATCGCAATGACGGCGCAGTCTCCGGATCGGTAGAGTTCAGTGTGGAAGGCCACGCGATCACCGGGCTGAGCATTCCCCTGGGGCCCACGCCCACCGTTTCGGTGGTTCTCCGCTACGTGCGCAACGATGCAGGCCAGGTCAGCTCTGTCCCGGTGGCCAGCCCCATGGAAATGGTCAACCTGACGCTCGACCGCGCTGATGGAATGCCCTCGCCGCAAGGCGACGGTGTGTTGACGATCGACGGCGCGCAGGATTCCCTCGAGCTCACAGCTCAGCCGGGTGCTTACTGGCTCAATACCACCCTTCCGCGCAGAGGGTGGTGCGCGGGACCGTTGACGGGAGGAGGCGTGAATCTGGCCCGCGATCCCTTCACGGTTATGCTCGCCAGCCCGCCGCCGCCCTTGGAATTGACCTTGCGCGACGACTGCGCCACCTTGACCTTGACGTTGCCGGCCGCAATGGCCGCATTCGGTCCCGGCGAGGAGCCGTTCTACACCGTGTATGTTGTCCCGGATTTCGACACCACGACTAATATTCCACCGATGACCATGCATCCTTCGTCCGGCGCGACATTGACCCTGGACACGCTCACGCCGGGCAATTATCACGTCTGCATTTTTGACTCTCCGGTCCATCTCGAGTACAGGAACTCCACGGTCATGGCGGCACTGCCAAGCTCCGGCCAGGCTGTCACGCTTACTCCCGGAGTTACAAGCGCGTTGACGTTGGAGGTTCCGGAGCACTGATGGCGATTCAATTGATGGCTATGAGGCGAATGGCGATGAGAATTGCTCCATGGGAGGCAATTCGCCGTGTTCCGCCGGCAGTTCTTCTGCTCGGCCTCGTATGGCTGCCGGCATACGCGCAGACGCCTCCATCGGACTCCTCGCCCGCAGCCCGCACGCCTTCGTCCGCGCACGGTCACTATCGGATCGCGGGAAAAGTGGTTAATGCGCTCACAGGGGAGCCGGTGTCCCATGCAACCGTATCCGCGCTCACTGAAGAGGACAGCCAAACAGCAGCGTCGGTGCAATCGGATCAGGAGGGGCACTTTGCTCTCGAAGCTCTTGCGGCTGCCAAATATCAGCTCGCTGCATCCAAGCGCGGGTTCCGTACCGCGTCCTACGACGAGCATGACAACTACTCCACTGCCATCGTCACTGGCCCCGGTCAGGCAACGGAGAACCTCACGTTCAAGCTCACACCTGGAGCTACTCTGCGCGGCGTGATCACGACCGAGGGCGGCGACCCGGTTGAGGGCGCGAGTGTGATGGTTTTCAAAAAGCCGCGGCCCAACGAGCCGGGCCACCACATTTCCCGTTTCAGCGAAGACACAACCGACGACACCGGCGCATACGAAGTCAACGCACTTCCCGCGGGCGAGTACGTGGTGGCAGTGAAGGCAGACCCGTGGTACGCCCTCCACCAGTCCCGCCAACCGAGGGGGATCGTCTACATGGATGGCGCGGCTGCGCCCGATGCAAGCGCGGCGCTCGATGTGGCGTACCCTATTACTTTCTACGACGGCACAACCGACGAATCCTCCGCGACTACGATTGCGCTCTCCGGAGGCGGCCGCGAAGAAGCCGACATCACACTGCACGCGGTGCCTGCGCTCCACCTGACGGTGGAAACTCCGCGCAAGCCAGATGGTTCGATTGCCCGCGCCGAGTTGAGTGAAACTATCTTCGGCACACCGGTCTCAGCCATGACTGCGGGATCCATGAATGCGATGCGCACCGGGTCCACGGATTTCTATGGCGTTGCGCCGGGACATTATGAGCTCACGCAAGGCGACCCTCCACGCGTGGCGGAGCTTGACGCCGCAACCACCCAGCAGATTGATGCCGGATTGGGAACACCCACAGTCATGGTCTCCGGAACACTTCGCACCGCCTCGGGATCTCCCCTGCCCGATCCGATGCAAATGTGGATGTCGTCTGTTGACGGCGCACACCAGCCAGCCTCAGCTCCCTGCGTGCACGGCAAGTTCAGTGTCCCCTCGGTCGCGCAGGGCGTGTGGCAAATGTTGGCTCAAAGCAGCTCAGGCACACCGTTGCGTATTGCTTCCATTGCCACGGGCGGCCGCGCCCATCCAGGAAGCCAGTTCGTCGTTGGCGACCACCCGTTATCCCTCGTAGTCACGGTCACCGAAAGCGCAACGCGCATCGAGGGATTCGCCAAAGTACCCAACGCGGCAAGCAACGGGTCTCCGCCGCGGGGGTGGCACGGCGTCGCCGGCGTAATGGTTGTCCTCGTGCCCTCCGACCTCACCACCATGGAAGACCTCGCCAGGCGGGACCAATCCGACTCAGACGGAAGCTTTTCTCTCCGCGATGTGGTTCCCGGACAATACACCGTGGTAGCCATTCAAGACGGCTGGGAGCTGGACTGGTCGCGGCCCGATGTCATCTCCCGCTATCTTCCTGGCGGAAATCCCGTCACAGTAACAGCCAATTCCGGCAAAGTTCTTAGCCTCTCAGGGCCGGTACCCGTGCAGTCCCGATGAGTCCGATCCCAACAAGCCGGGTCAGTCAATCGTCGAGGTACTTCGTGGAAGCGGGGTGGAGAGGATAGTCTATGAGGGTACCTCATCCAGGTCACGACGCTTGGTTTCCGGGCCAGTTCCGCACGGTTCCCGGAGGCCGGCCAGCCGCATCCAGTACGCTTTTGAGGAGTTTCAAGTTGAAGAGCACGTTCCTGATTTCGATTTTGGCCGTGGTTCCGGCCATGCTTATGCCTCTGGCCGCCAGTGGCCAGATTTTCCCCGAACGTAAACACGCCGCCGAGGCAGATGAGCCCACGTACAAGTGGGAGGCTTACGCCGGTTATGCATACACCAGTCTCAACCAGGTCACACTGTCGCGCAGCGGATTGCAAGGTGTCAACCTCTCCATTACCCGCGACTGGGGCAAGTACTTTGGTCTCACTGCGGAAGGCGATTTCTACAAGTCCGGATTCACCACCCCCCTGGTCACCAACAGCACTTACACGCCGACCGTGGATTCGGTTCTCTTCGGACCGGTGCTGCACGCTGTCCTGATCGGAAAAACCGGCGGTTTCATTCACGGACTCATCGGCGGAGAACATGTCGGCGGAACGGACCAGACTCCGAATATCTCCTTCGCTGGCGGGTTTGGCGGCGGACTCGAATACAAGGTGACGAACCGCTTCTCCGCGCGCGCCTCCGGCGACGTCATCCTGCAATCCTTCTCGGTCACCGGGAATACGGCCGCGCTTGGCTACTCGCCCCACGAGACCCGCGATGCCCGCGCGTCCATCGGCGTGGTGTATCACTTCTGACAGGCCGGTGCGGAGTTATGCAGCCACCTCTAGCCGCGCTGGAGGTACCAGGGCAGATTGATCACTACGATCCGCTTGTTGCCGCGCAACAGGAGGATTACTTTGAGCAGGTCGGCGCGGCGATTGTGCATCAGGTTTTCCCACCAGTGCTTGACTACCAATTCGGGCACCAGCACGCATACATGGTGCGTCTCCGATTCGCACTCCGCTCCGAGGATGTAATCGACCACGGGGCCCAGGATGTAGCGATAGGGAGATTTCAGAACGATCAATTTGGGAACGCCCTTGCCCGCGGCGCGCATCGGCTCGGCCACATCCTTTTCCCATACGTTGCAGATATCATCGGGTTCATCGCCAATTTGCACGTGGAGGCAGCGGACGTCGGTGGCCATGGAGAGCCCGAAGGCAAGAGCTTTTTCGGTGACACGACTCCATCGGTCCATAGGGATTACGACAATGGGCTCCGTGACTTCAGAAGGCACAAACGGCATGTCAAGATATGTTTCCTTGTCGACACGGACGTAGTGCCGCTTGACCGCGCGCATCAGCAGGATCATTACGATAATGAGGACCGCGGTGATCCATGCGCCCTGGGCAAACTTGGCGACCAGTACGACCAGAGCCGTGACTCCGGTGGCTGTGGCGCCCAGGCCATTGACGAACAGGCGAAGGTTGGCCTTGCCTTTGCGCTTCCAGTGCATGACCATTCCGGCTTGCGAGAGCGTGAAGGCCATGAATGCGCCAATGGCATAGAGCGGAATGAGCCGATCGGTGACGCCGCCGAAGATGATGAGCAGAATCGCGGTGAGGGCTACCAGAACATAAATTCCCCAGGAGTAAAGCAGCCTGCGGCCGCGAAGCATGAAGACGTGGGGCATGTAGTCGTCGAGGGCGATGGCGCGGGTGAGGCGGGGAAAATCGGCAAAGGCGGTGTTGGCGGATAGAGCCAGAACCAGGAGGACGGAGGCGATGGTGAGGTAATAAAACCAGCCATGCCCCATGACCGCGCGCGTGAGCATGGAGAGCACGCTCTCGTAGCCGGGGCCTTCGGGATCGGTGGCCGCAATGCCATAAGCGCGGCACAACAAGGCGATTCCGCCGAGCAGTGCCGCCAGCAGAACGATGACCACGGTGAGAGTGATTTTCGCGTTCTTGCGGGCGTCGTCGCGGAAGGCCATGACGCCGTTGCTGACCGCTTCAACGCCGGTCATAGCCGTGCAGCCCGATGAGAAGACTTTGAGCAACAGCCACAGGCTGACCGTGGTGGTGGCGGACGGGATGGACGGCAGGGCCATGACCGGATGAGGGTGACCGCCGGTGTGCATTACCTGCCATGCGCCTACGGCGATGACGATGAGCAGAGTCGCGGTAAACAGATAGGTGGGAATCATGAAGACGACGCCGGTGTCGTGCACGCCGCGCATGTTCACGATGGTGAGGATGAACAGTACCAGCAGGCATAGTTGCAACGTGTACGGCTGGAGGTTGGGGGCGGCGGAGATGAGCGCGCCGACACCGGCGGAGATGCCAACGGCAGCCGTCAAGATGTAGTCGATCATGAGCGCCGCGGCAGCCAGCAAGCCCGCGCCTTCGCCCAGGTTCTCGCTGGCTACGGTGTACGAACCGCCGCCATGGGGATAGGCATCGATGGTCTGGCGGTAACTGAAGTAGACAATGGCCAGCAGGATGACGATGGCCGCGCTCACCGGAACGATGTATCGCACACCCATGAGCCCCAGCGGGATCAGCAGGGTGAGGGCGGCCTCCGGGCCGTATGCGGCGGAGCTGAGGGCGTCCAGGCCGAAAACGGGGATGCCGGCGATGGGGCCGATGTGCTCGGCGCGCTCTTCGCTGTTGGCCAGAGGGCGGCCGAAGAGGAGATTTTGAAAACTCGATGTAATTCCCATGTGGAGATTAGTCCGGCAGCCGTGGAGTTGGAGAAGACAAGGGCTGTCGAGGGAATTGTCTCATGGCGCGGGGTTGCGGACCGTCCGACGGGGCCAAGGTTTCTGTGGACGCTTGGCCGCCGTCGGAGACTTTGGATGGAGAATGCGCTAATTCACTCCCGGTAACGGTACGGTCAGAAGTGTATTGGAATCGGGTTCCGTCAGGTAGACAGTCTGAAG
>JBEKZG010000174.1:0-7288 GCA_049510095.1 Occallatibacter sp. | reverse complement strand
ATGTGGCCGTGATATTCGACAGCGTCCCGCACGTTAAGCCACTGCAACCGGTCCCTGAAAGGCTCCAGGTTACACCTTTGTTCTGGGGGTCGTTAGCCGCCGTCGCCGTGAAGTTTTGCGTGCCAATTCCAGCCTGTACGCTCGCCGTGTTCGGCAAAATCGCCACTGCGACGCCCCCCGATACACAACCTGTAAGGGGCCACATGGCTGCCGCCAGCAGTCCAGCATATAACTTCGAGAAATGTTTTGTGCTTGATTCGGCGAAGTGCATTTGCGTCATCCTCCCTGAGCGTGGCCATTCATCGTTGGGGCTGCGCGGGCAACCCAAAGTGCGGATGAATATTGCAGGACGACCGGATGCGGTTCGCGGCTGTCAGGCCATATCCGCAAAACCAAAGCCAAAGTGGAGAGCAGCAGACAGCATATATAAGAGATATAGGAGAGAACTCCGTTTCGCGAACGGGTCCCTTCTCAATTTTGTCCCACGGCTGACCTACCAACTGAGACTTCAGAAGATGCTTGCAGAAGCACAGGCAAAAGTCAATAGCCGATGCGTGATAAGCCCAATCGACGAATAAGCACCCTGACTTCAGTCAGTTCTCGGAGTGCTGTCCAGCCATTGGACATCGCGCTAGCGCCTGGGCTTGGGACCGTGTTTGCCTCCAATCGATCCCGAAGCGCCTACCTCGAAGCCAGCCTCGTCGCTCCGATTGCCAGCTCAAAACTTGGGCTAAGAGAGCAATGATCTCAGCGCCATCATCTCGTTCACGGGCTACGCCGGCTGTTGCAAAATCGCCGATGCACTCATCGACGACATTGGACGGATTATTCCCATATGAGTGAGTTCCGGCCGAGTCACCGGCTTCTCGGCCAAATACGCCAGGCGCCTGATCGGGGCTTGCGCCCAACTCTATGCATGATAAAGGGACGCCGTCATTCATCGAGCGGTGGGATTCCTGACGTAAATTGCACCGGTCCAAGTGAAAGGCGCACAGCTCAGCGAGTTCGCCAAGCTTGTTTCGGAATCTTTGCACAACCCTCAACGGCCCCTGCAACAGTTCTTTCAGCCTTATCGATCCCCTGGTGCAAACCCAGGGGGTCGGCCTCAGATAACCTCTGCCACAAGTACTTGATAAGGAAGCCTTAACCGTGGCCACCAGTGCTATGTAGACGATTCTGTAGCTGTAAATTCCTTCAATATCCACAAGATTCAACAACCTCCCCCTCGTAAACAATTGATTCTAAAGGGGACATTTGGGGCCGACCCTGTGGTCCCGAACCAGATTCAGCCGATTATTGAAAACTGTTGAAATCATGTGTATTTAACTGATTTCGATTGAATCATTTGCAGCCCCATTATTGAAAGCTGTGGTTCTGAAGTGATTCAGAGTGCTCTGACCGCTACAATTTCGACTACTGCCGAGATGTATCTAGTCCAAATCCTTTTGGCGATTTGCCGATGCGCCTATCGGCAGACTCAATAAGAATGCATTCTTGCCTAATCATAAATTGACGCTTCCGCACCCCTGGTCAAATACCAGGTGGTCCCCTCAGCACTAATCTTCAAACCCTCAGCAAATTCAGACAGATGCCGATCAGTGAATGATAACGTCCTTTATCGATCATAAGCTTGCTGAATTTTGAATTTCGTCAACTGTGCCAACCGCGAAAGTCAGCCAATGTTTCATTCTGGTGGAAGAATATGCTGCCACTCGCTCCACTTTGCCGACGCCCGCTAAACCTGAAAACGCGCATTGGCGATTTTTCACTCGTTCAGAGTGGGCGGCGACAGACCGACAAATGTGGGCCGACCCAATCTAGGGCGTACCAGGATCTATTTCCTCATGGACGTCGCAGCCTCCTCTTCGGCAGCCACAAAAAAGTGGCGCAAGTCTGCTTGTCCGAATGATGTGGTCATAGCCACATCGGAGGCGTCCCGACCCGTTGCCATGAGTACACGGCCGATCCGCGATTGGTTGTTGCGGGCATCGAATGTCCACCAACGGCCTTCGAGATAGACTTCGAACCACGCACTAAAGTCCATCGGAAGGACCACAGGGACGCCGATGTCGCCCAAATACCCCGTTGCATAGCGTGCCGGGATGTTGAGTGCGCGACAGAAGGCGATGGCAAGATGTTGATAGTCGCGGCACACGCCCACGCGTTCCGTAAAGACATCAAGGGCGGTCTTTGTTGGCCGGGCATGCTGATAGTTGAACGTCACTTTGTTGTGGACCCAATTGCAAATGGCTTGCACGCGGCCCCAGCCGGGTTCGATTTGCCCGAACAGTTCAAAGGCAATACTTGAAAAACGATCCACCTCGCAGTAGCGGCTGTTGAGCAGGAATGAGAGCACTTCGTTCGGCAGTTCGCCGACGGCGTGCTCACGGGCAGACCAATTGACCTCATCTGGAACTCCGGGGTCTCGAATGAGCGCGGAACCGCTGAGCCTGAGTTGACCTGGAGGCGCGACGAACCGCGTACAACGATTCCCAAAACTGTCAATGTAATGGCCTACATCCAATCCCGGTTCAGTCTGCAACTCGTCCGGCTCCAGTAGATCGCCTGCGCGCGAAGGATGGACGCTTAAGAGGGTCACCATCGCGACAGTGGCCGGAATCTCGAATTGAATGTCGTATGCAAGACGAATCAACATTGTGGTGCCTCGATGTGTGAAGATAAAGGACTGTGTGGCGTTCCGTTTGAGGAGGCAAGCTGCGGTGCGAGAGCGTTCTCCTCCGATTTGGATGCAAGATAACGAGCGCTGGTCGTTGAGCGCACCGCAGCAGATCCCGCCTTGAAACGACCGATTGGGGCGCGTCGAGGACTAATCCATTTTCAGTGCGATCACTGAGCTTTTCAGTATCGGAATGGCCATCTTTTCGGCGACGGTTATGTTAACGTATCTTTACGCCCCAGGTTCCACAATACGTTTGGCGGGTTCGCGGGCTGTGTTGCCAATGCCGGCGGTCCCCAAATTCCAGGTGTGGGCGGCGAGGGGGCGGATGGGAATACAAGTTGCGCTGAATCATCGGACACTGTACCGGTACGATAAGGCGATATCTCTCGGTCCCCAGGTGATCCAGTTGCGTCCTGCACTGCACTGTCGAACGCCAATTCTGAGCTATTCGCTTGAAGTCACCCCGTCTGAACACCTTCTAAACTGGCAATTAGACCCTCACAATAATCGTCAGGCGCGGCTTCTTTTTGCAGGGAAAACGAACGAATTCCTGGTCGAAGTGAACCTCGTTGCGGATCTGTCTCCCTACAACCCGTTCGCATTCTTTTTGGAACCGGGAATTGAGGAATACCCATTCGCATACGCACCGCGCCTGGCCAAAGATCTCGAACCCTATCGATTTGTGGATCCCCCTGGACCGCTGCTTCTTGCGTTTCTTGAGAGTTTCCGGGGACTGAAGTGCGGAACGATGAGTCTTGTGCTTGACCTGAATCGAAAGGTGCGAGACGAAATTGGCTATGTGACGAGGCTTGAGCCGGGCGTCCAGACGTGCGAGGAGACCCTCGAGAAGCACTCGGGGTCGTGTCGCGATTCTGCATGGGTACTGGTTCAGAGTCTCCGCAATCTTGGGATAGCGGCACGGTTTGTTTCGGGATATCTGATTCAGTTGCAGACCCCCGATTTAGCGTCGGGAGGTCCCGAAACGGATTCGGCGGATCTGCATGCCTGGGCGGAAGTGTTCTTGCCGGGTGCGGGCTGGATTGGCATGGATCCGACCTCGGGCCTGCTCGCCGGCGAGGGCCACATTCCGCTGGTCTGCACTCCGACTGCTTCGCAGGCCGCACCAATCGGAGGCACTTCGGAGCCGGCCAACGTGGAGTTCAGCCACTCCATCGCGATTCGCCGTTTGAACGATCCACGACGGCTGTCCATGCCTTTTACCGACGAAGACTGGCTGCGGATTCGACAGGTTGCACATCGCGTCGACGAAGAATTGGAAGCTCAGGATGTGCGCCTGACAATGGGCGGCGAGCCAACATACGTCGGCATTGACGCCCCCGAGAGCCCTCAATGGAACATCGATGCCGGCGGAACAATGAAAAGAACCCGCGGCCTGGCGCTCATTCAAGCTCTCCGCGAGGGCATGGCCTCCGGCGGGCTTCTCCACTATGGGCAAGGCAAATGGTACCCCGGCGAGGCTGTGCCACGCTGGGCGCTGAGCTGCTACTGGCGTGTCGACGGCATTCCGATCTGGGAGGACGTTGGCATCATCGCGCGCGAGGATCGTGAGTACGGTTTTGAAGCGGCCGATGCTCTTGCATTCATGGAAGCGCTCACACGCCGTCTCCAGGTGAGTTTCGAAAATGTTCTGCCGGCTTATAACCCGGACTACGAAACGACTGAGCCGGTTGGCTACATACTGCCTCTTCGCCGCCGGCAGCCGGAGGGAAAACTTCGCTGGTCGAGTCAGTTGTGGTTTCCTCGGCCGGAACGGATGTTATTGTCGGTTGGGGATTCACCCATAGGCTTCCGCATTCCCACCGAGTCCATGCCCTGGGTTGCGCCTGACGAGATTGAATACGAGTTTGAATCCGCGCCTTTCGAAAAACTGGTCAAGCTCCCGCCCCGCCCAGCACGTCGCGTGGGACTCTTCGAGATGGACCCTGCGCCCGATCCGCTGCCCGCTGTTTTGCGTGCTCCGGATGCAGTGCCGGAGCTGATCCGGCCGTCGCTATGCGTGCAGGCTCGGGAAGGCCGCCTGCATGTGTTCCTGCCATATGCGCCCAAACTCGCGGACTATCTCGACCTTGTCAGCGCAGTTGAGGATACATGCCAGTATCTGAAAACACCGGTATGGGTGGAGGGCTACCCTCCGGCACCCGATCCGCGGCTTCGATCGTTCAGTGTTACACCGGATCCGGGCGTGCTGGAAGTAAACCTGCCACCGGCGAGCAATTGGGACGAGCTGGAACGAATTAATACTTTGCTCGACGTTGAGGCCCGCCGCAACCGGTTAACCGCCGAGAAATTCGCCTATGACGGCAGCCGTATCGCTACAGGAGGCGGCAACCACATTGTGATCGGTGGGGCCACCCGGCCGGACAGCCCCCTTCTGCGCCGTCCGGACCTGCTGCGCAGTATGGTCGCATTCTGGCAGAATCATCCATCGCTGTCGTACATGTTTTCCGGTATGTATGTCGGTCCCACAAGTCAATATCCCCGCGTGGACGAAGCCCGCATGGATGCCCTGTATGAGCTCGAGATCGCCTTTCGCAATCTCCCTTCAGGCGAATGTCCGCCGTGGGTCATCGATGGATTGTTCCGCAATCTACTAGTCGACTCTACGGGAAACTCGCATCGCGCCGAGTTTTGCGTCGACAAGCTTTATCCGCCGGAGGGACTCGGGTTGCAACTCGGATTGCTCGAATTGCGAGCGTTCGAAATGGCGCCTCACGTCCAAATGAATCTTCTGCAGATGTTGCTGATTCGCGCCTTGGTAAGTACGTTTTGGAAGACGCCTTTCGAGGGCAGTCTGGTTCGCTGGGGTACCGCACTTCACGACCGATTCATGTTGCCGGAGTTTGTCAGGCGTGACCTGCGCGAAGTACTCGCCAGGTTGCGGTCGTCCGGATACAACTTTGAAGACGAGTGGTTTGATTCGCATCTGGAATTTCGCTTCCCGAAGATCGGGTCGATCGCCGCGGACGGAGCCGAACTTGAACTGCGTCAAGCCCTCGAACCCTGGAACGTGCTGGCGGAGGAAACTTATTCCGGCCGAACGGTGCGTACCGTGGACTCATCGATGGAGCGGATTCAGGTGAAAGTGTCCGGGTTCGCGATGGAATCCCGCTACGTTGTTACGTGCAATGGGCGCAGAGTGCCGCTTCAACCCACCGGCGAGCCCGGCACAGTGTTGGCCGGCGTGCGGTTTCGCGCGCGGCGGTTATCAGCATCCTTGCACCCGACGATTCCCGTTCATGCGCCCCTTGTGTTCCACCTTATTGACCGCTTGAGGGGCTACTCGATTGGCCAATGTACCTACCATGTTGCACCACCCGACGGCCGCTCATACTCAGTTCGCCCGGCCAACGCCGCAGAAGCTGAAGACCGGCGCCTTGAGCGCTTCCAGGTGGCCCCCCCCGCGCTCAGCCCAATGGCGGCGCCGGAGGAAGATGGCAACGAGGGCAACGGGATAAATCCGCTCTTTCCCATGACTCTAGATCTGCGACTACCGCCGCGCGGACAAAGAACCCAAATCGAGATGCCGGGGCTCGCGTTATGACAGTGGATTTGTATCAGACTCCGCTCCGTTATGGGCGTGCCTATGACGAGTTATCGGCCGATGGAGTGACTCCACGGCC
The DNA here is from genome assembly GCA_049510095.1 of Occallatibacter sp. Lineage (GTDB taxonomy): Bacteria > Acidobacteriota > Terriglobia > Terriglobales > Acidobacteriaceae > Telmatobacter. The sequence goes on along the minus strand of JBEKZG010000174.1, from coordinate 967 downwards.
GCACTGGGCGCGCATCATGAAGTCCTTCCGGGCGATCGGCCCCGAGGAGTTGGGACGTCGCTGGGAGCGCGCTGAACGACGTATTCGCGAGAACGGCATCACTTACAACATCTACAGCGATCCGCTCGGCGCAAACAGGCCCTGGAAAATCGACGTCGTGCCATTTCTGATTCCGGCCGAAGAATGGCGATTCCTCGAAGCCGGCATCGTTCAGCGCGCCCGGTTGCTCAGTCGAATTCTGGAGGATCTTTACGGATCGCAGGAACTTCTCGCGAATGGATGTTTTCCTGCGGAGCTTCTATTTGCCAACCCTGCATTTCTTCGACCGCTGGTGGGGGTACGGGTTCCCGCGCACAGTTATCTTCATATGCTGGCGATTGATCTTGCACGTTCGCCGGACGGCCAATGGTGGGTGCTCTCCGATCGCACTCAAGCTCCTTCGGGCAGCGGTTATGCACTGGAGAATCGCACGATTGTTTCCGATGTCCTGCCCGATATCTTCCGCAAGTCGAACGTCCAGCGCCTCGCGCCTTTCTTTCGTGCGCAGCGCGACGCACTTGCCAGTCTCTCGCAACGCAACAATCCGCGAATTGTTCTCCTCACCCCCGGTCCGCGCAACGAGACCTACTTCGAACACTCGTATATAGCTCGATACCTTGGATTCACTTTGGTCGCAGGAGCGGATCTCACAGTGCGTGACCGGTCCGTTTATCTCAAGACAGTTGATGGGTTGGAACGAATAGATGTAATCTTGCGCCGCGTGGATGATAGCTTTTGCGATCCTCTCGAATTGCGGAGCGATTCGCTTCTCGGTGTACCGGGTCTGGTCGACGCCGTCGTAGCTGGAAATGTCATCGTCGCCAATGCATTGGGCAGCGGCTTGATTGAGACATCCGCGATTATGCCTTTTCTTCCCGGTCTTTCCAAGCATCTGTTTGGCGAGAAGCTTAAGCTTCCTTCCGTCGCG
>JBEKZG010000173.1:0-7304 GCA_049510095.1 Occallatibacter sp. | reverse complement strand
CTGAACCTGCTCAAAAAGGAAACAACTTTCAAACGCGGCATCAGAAGCAAACGGCTCAAAGCCGCCCGCGACCAAACCTATCTCCTTAAATTAATGCGCATTTGATATGCGTCGGCCCTGGGATCCCGATTGCGTTTGTGGGATTCTTTTTTTGGCAAGGTAACCTGGGGTAATTGGTAAGGGGAGATCAGCCGAGGGCCAGTGGTCCGTAAGTCAGTGATTTTGCGGTCCAGGTCGAGGTTCAAAGGTTTTTGATGTGGTGAAAACGGATGTTTTAACTTTTGAAGAATTTAGTTACCAAATTGCGTTGCTGAACTGTCATTTGCTGCTAAATTACTTATTAATTAGCAAAGCAACAGCATTTTGGCGATTTTCGGATGCTTCGTGTTCCGTTTGATTCGTTTGCCTTACGAGGAGTTTGATTTATGGTTTGTCCAAAGTGCCAATCCACTTCTTTGTCCGTCCTTGCTGCGGAGATCCGTCTTTATCGGGATCGTCCACGCACTCTCAGCCATCCTCCGATGTCACCATCGCCCGATGTCCAGATTTGTCTGGATTGCGGCTGGTCTCAGTTTGTGGTTCCGCGTTCGTGGCTTTCGGCCGGGTGGGTGCGCCCGATACGGCCGCAGGCGGTGCCGAATGGCCCGACGCTTGTAGCCTCAGAGGAGCGGGCTTTAGCGGGTTAGACCTCGCGGCGGAGCTTTGTTGGAAAAATTGATGTGAGGATGGACCAGAGTCGCTGGTGCAAATGAGGCGTGGTGGCCGCGGTCGAGGTTCTTATGCGCAAAGTAAAGGCCTTCAGCCGGAGCCGGAGGCCTTTGTTGGGTTCGCATGCCGACAATTTGCCGCTACAGCGGAACTTTGTCGAGAGGAGCAATGAATCCAATTCCCGGCACATTCAGTTTGTGCAAGTGCAGGTCATTTGCGATGAACAGATCGACGCCAAAATGAGCTGCGCAGGCTAGCTGAATTGCGTCCGCATTGCGGATATTGTGGGTGGAACGGAGTGAGGCATAGCGCCACGCAACCTGCGAGTCAAAGCTGATTACCTCGGATGTTGAACGAATGGCCTTGTCGTACTGTTCAATTAGAGAGGCCTCGCCGAGTTTAGTCGGTTTTACAAGCACTTCGCCAAGCGTCATTGCGGAGGTCACGATCCGGTCGCCGCGCTCCAATGTCCGCTTTCTGATTTCGAGCATCCGGCTCCGGTACGGCTCCAGACCCTCGAACATGTAAATGAAAACATTGGTGTCGAAGAAAATCCGCTTCATGCGGGCTCTTCCCGAAGCCTATTCACATATTCGTCGGCGTGTTCATCGGCCCAGATATGTTTGCCTGAACCGATCAGGCGAATTAGGGGATCGTCTTCCCAGTTAAAGGGAACATCCGGAGTGCGAGTTTCCTTGCTCCATTTTTCATACCAATCCAGCAGCGGCCAGTATTGCTGCGGGATCTTTTCTCGGTTAGGCACGATTTTGGATGGCTTGTGCCGCTGAATTCTACCTGGATGTGTCAGGTCACCTGGGCAAAAGAGCCGAAGGTTGCCAGGAGTCGTTTCGAAGAGCATTCGGTACTTGCCAGAGGATGGGGGGACATTGGCGACGCAGTGTTCCTTAAGGTGAGCATTAAGTGACCCGCGCTCGATTCCTTGGAGCAGACCCTCTTCCTGCAGTTTGAGGCGGATTTCGTCCTTGGTGAAATCGGGTCGCAAAGGGAACTGTTGATGCAGCAAGGCCATCGCGATCCAAATTCGATCGGTGATTAGTAGCTCTCGGATCGATGTTGGATTCACTGGTATAACCCCGTAAAATTGGTATACCAATACAATCCAGCTTCTGTCAAGGAAAAATCAAAAGGCCTCCAGCCGGAGCCGGAGGCCTTTGCTGTTTGCGCCCTGGAGCGCGATTGATTAGTACATGCCGTCCATGCCTCCGCCGTGGCCGCCGCCTGCCGGAGCAGCCTTGGGCTCGGGAATCTCGACCACCAAAGCTTCGGTGGTGAGAAGCAGACCGGCGATGGAGGCTGCATTCTGCAGCGCGGTGCGGGTGACCTTGGTGGGATCGATGACGCCGGCCTTGACCAGGTCTTCGAAGACACCGGTTGCGGCGTTGTAGCCGAAGTGCAGGTCAGTGGACTCGAGAACCTTGGCTACGACGACTGCACCTTCTTCGCCGGCATTGGCGACAATCTGACGAAGAGGCTCTTCGAGCGAGCGGCGAACGATCTGCGCGCCGATCTTCTCGTCGCCTTCGAGGGTCTTGATGAGGGCGTCAACCGCGGGGATGGCGCGAACAAGAGCCACGCCGCCTCCGGGTACGATGCCTTCCTCGACGGCCGCACGGGTTGCGTGCAGAGCATCTTCCACGCGAGCCTTCTTCTCCTTCAGCTCGGTCTCAGTGGCCGCGCCGACCTTGATGATGGCAACGCCGCCGACGAGCTTGGCAAGGCGCTCCTGGAGCTTTTCCTTGTCGTAGTCGGAGGTGGTCTTTTCGATCTGCGAGCGGATTTCCTTCACACGGCCCTCGATCTCAGAGGACTTGCCGGAGCCGTCCACAATGGTGGTGTTGTCCTTATCGATGGTGATGCGCTTTGCCTTGCCGAGATCTTCGAGCTTGACGCCTTCGAGCTTGATGCCGAGATCCTCGGTGATGGCCTTGCCACCGGTGAGGATGGCGATGTCGCCCAGGATGGCCTTGCGGCGATCGCCGAAGCCGGGAGCCTTGACGGCTGCCACGTTAAGGGTGCCGCGCAGCTTGTTGACGACGAGGGTGGCGAGCGCCTCACCTTCGACGTCCTCAGCAATGATGAGGAGGGGCTTGCCGCCACGGGCAACTTGCTCGAGCAGGGGCAGGAGGTCCTTCATGGCGCTGATCTTCTTCTCATAGATCAGGATGTATGGATCCTCGAGAATGACTTCGAGGCGCTCGGCGTCGGTGACGAAGTAGGGGCTGAGATAGCCGCGATCGAACTGCATGCCGTCGACGGTTTCGAGACCGGTGTGCATGGTCTTGGACTCTTCGATGGTGATGACACCGTCCTTGCCGACGACCTTGACGGCGTGGGCAATGATGTCGCCGATTTCCTGATCGCCGTTGGCGGAGATGGCGCCAACCTGGGCAACGGAACCCTCGTCAACGGGCTTGGAGAGCTGGCCTAGAGCGCCGCCTTCGGTCCACTTGCCGTCCTTGTCGCGGGTGCCGATGATGGTGGTGACAGCCTTGTCGATGCCGCGCTTGAGGGCGGTGGGATTTGCGCCGGCGGCCACAGTCTTGACGCCTTCGCGGAAGATGGCCTGGGCGAGAACGGTTGCGGTGGTGGTGCCATCGCCAGCGACGTCAGAGGTTTTGGAAGCGACTTCGCGGACGAGCTGCGCGCCGACGTTTTCCATTGGATCCTTGAGGTCGATTTCCTTGGCGACGGTGACGCCATCCTTGGTGATGGTGGGGGAGCCGAACTTCTTTTCGATAACGACGTTGCGGCCCTTGGGGCCGAGGGTGGCCTTGACGGCGTCTGCGAGCGTGTTGACGCCGCGCAGAATCGCCTGACGGGAATCTTCACCGTGCAGAATTTGCTTTGCCATTTTTAGAATCTCCTAAGTGCAGTTCGTAGTTCACAGTTGGCGGTTCACAGTCTTGGTCCACTACGAACTGTGAACTAAGAACTGCGAACTTGCGCGGGCAGCGCGCTTACTTCTTTACGATTCCGAGGACTTCTTCTTCGCGCATGATGAGGAACTCTTCGCCGTCGATCTTGATTTCGGTGCCGGAGTACTTGCCGAAGAGGACCTTGTCGCCCGCCTTGACGTCGAGGGGGAAGGTCTCGCCCTTGTCGTTGGACTTGCCCTTGCCGACGGAGATGACTTCACCCTCCTGGGGCTTTTCCTTGGCGCTGTCGGGGATGATGATTCCACCGCGGATGGTTTCGCCCTCTTCCAATCGACGGACGAGGATGCGGTCGTGGAGCGGAGTAAAGGTGGTTGCTACGGATGTTGCTGCCATTGCGTTGCTTCTCCTTCACACGCGACGGGGTTGAGCCCCGGCTGCGGGTTTTGTGCTGGAATTCTGAAAAAAGCTCTGGTATCGATGAGGTGCGGACACCGGGAATGAAGCGGAGGTTCTGATTTAGCAGTTCCAACCGCGGTGTGCTAGCACTCTCGCCTTCCAATTGCTAACGATAGGGAAGCGGGGTTGGAGTTGTCAAGGGGGGAATTTCAGAATATGAGCGATTTACACTCATGTAATGCTATTGCATGGTTGGCAGGGAGGGATTGAGCGGGGAGAGTGCGGGGACTCGGCGGCCGGGATTCTCCAGGATGAGGTGGTTCGAGTCCAAAAAAGAGGCTGACTGGGAGCAAGTGAAGGCTGGTTGGCCGATGGACTGAGCAACGCGCTAGAATGATTTCCATGGTATTCCGTACCAATTTTCGAACTGCCCTAGTTGTGGCCTGCGTTGGGCTGGCCGCCATTTCTCTGACTGCCAGCGGTCAGGACGTCAGCTCAAAGCGTGGCCGCAAGTACAAGGCGCCGCCACCAACCGCGAAGATCGAAGTGACCATTCTGAAGGATGTGAATGGCAAGCCCATTGAAAATGCCGCTGTTGTCTTTCATCCTATGGAGGGCAATAAGGACAAGGGCAACATGGAGCTGAAGACGAACGAAGACGGCAAGATGATAATTGATGTTTTGCCGATTAACAGCACGGTGCGGGTGCAGGTGATTGCGCCCGGTTTTCAGACGTACGGCGAGGATTACAAGATTGAGAAGCCCGAAATGGCGCTTGAGATCAGGATGAAACGGCCGGGCGAACAGTATTCGATTTACAAGTTGCACGACTCGAGTGAAGTTGGCGGCAAGGACGCGGATACGGCTGCGACGCCGAATACACAACCGGGGCAGTCTGCGCCTGCTCCCCGGTAGGCCTCGCGGGAGTAGGTTATGCGGGCTTCGTTCCGATTTAAATTGAGGACATGCCCGTGATGACCGACGGCCCTCTCAGCGGAAAATCGGCGTTGGTCACGGGTGGCGCCAGACGCATTGGGCGGGCGATTGCGCTGGAGTTGGCGAGGGCCGGGGCCGACGTTGCGATTACAACCCTGACATCAAAAACAGAGGCAGCGGAGACGGTGCGCGCGTTGGAGAGCCTTGGCCGGCGGGGGCTGGCGGTGGCGTGCGATGTGCGGCTGGAGGAGCAAGTGCGCGCGGCGATTGCCGGCACGGTGGGCCAGTTTGGGCGTCTGGATTTAGTGGTGAATAATGCCGCTGTGTTTGAGAGCGCCGAATTGGAGAACATGAGCCTGGAGCAGTGGGATGCGATGTTCGCGACGAATACGCGGGGGCCGTTTCTTGTGGCGCGGGAGGCATTGCCGCATTTGCGTGCTGTGTCTGGGAGAATTGTGAACATTGGCTCGCTGGGCGGGATTCATGCGTGGGCCGGCCATGCGCACTATTGCAGTTCAAAGGCTGCACTGCACATGTTGACGCTGGCGATGGCCAAGGCGTTTGCGCCGGAGGTTAGCGTGAATTGCGTTGCGCCGGGATGGATTGATATGGACGGTTCCGCTGAGGGCGCGTCGGCGCGGTTTGCTGCGAAGACGCCGTTGAAGCGGAATGGGACGGCGGAGGATGTGGCGCGGGCGGTGTTGTTCTTTGCGGCGAACGCTGGCTTTGTTACCGGGCAGATTCTTGCTGTGGATGGCGGGTTGGGTTTGTGACGAAATGCCACCAATTACGGAGCGATGAACGAATGGCTGTCTCAATACCTTCCGGACTAACAGACGATAACGAATTCACGCAGCTTCTGAATTCGATTCTGCGCGGACTTTTGGTGCAACACGCGCCCGAACAACTCTGGGTGATACAAATCGACAATTGGTTCGATCACAAGTGGCTTGGATTTTCTGGCAATGGTTCGATCGGCTCGGATTTTCCTAAGGGATTGCTGGGCTTTGAATCGGTCAAGAAGGACTTCTACCAGGACAAACTCACATTTCCGCCGTTCAATCCGAACAGGGTGCTGAGCCAATGGTCCTACTCGCGTGCAGGTGAGGATTACATTGAAGTGCCATCGCTTGCCGTGCCCCATAAAACTGAGCGCCAAGGAAGCGAGTCAAATCTCCACAGACGCGTCGAGGACTTTACGCAGTCGGCGTCCTTTGTCTGGTACAGCGCGAATACGCTCAAGAACGGGAGAGGGAGCCTAATGGTGTACAACATCAGCACTGACGGCTCTAAGAGCTGGTTTGCGTCGTTCAATCGGCGTGTCGAATGGGTACTTGGCGCGACAAAGGGAGCAGCCCGTAACGATATCGAAGCGCTAATGCAAGCCCCATAACCCTACTTCGCAGTGAGGACTTCGATCATGGAGGCGAAGATCTTCCAGCCGTCGGAGGAGCCTAGTAGCTTTTCGCTGGAGCGGTCGGGGTGGGGCATCATGCCGAGTACGTTTCGCTTCTCGTTGAGGATGCCGGCGATGTTATCCAGCGAGCCGTTGGGGTTGGCTTCTGAAGTGATGTCGCCTGACTGTGTGGCGTAGCGGAAGGCTATGCGGTCTTCGGATTGGAGACGCTCCAATTCTTCCGGAGTGCAGAAGTAATTGCCTTCCATGTGGCCGATGGGGATCTGCAAAACTTCGCCCTTGACGAGTTGGTTGGTGAAGGCGCTGTTTGTGGTTTCTACGCGGAGATGCACCTGCTTGCAGATGTACTTGAGGCCGGCATTGCGCATGAGCGCGCCGGGGAGCAGACCGGCTTCGGTGAGGATCTGGAAGCCGTTGCAGATGCCGAGGACGAGTCCGCCGGAGTCCGCGAACTTTTTGACCGACTGCATGACGGGGGAGAAGCGGGCGATGGCGCCGGTGCGCAGGTAATCGCCGTAGGCAAAGCCGCCGGGCACGAGGACGGCGTCGACTCCTGCGAGGTCCTCTGAATCGTGCCAGAGGAAGGTGACGGGCTGATGGGCGACTTCGGCGATCACGTTGTAGGTGTCGTGATCGCAGTTGGAACCGGGAAAGACGAGTACCCCGAATTTCATGATTCTAGGTTAGCAGCATAGCACCGCAGGGAATCGAGATTTTCGGATTGGGGAATATTCCGAAACATGGGGTTCCGAGATCGGCCACGTTAGCTGCATTCCGCCTCGACGACCTCCAACATGTGCTGGTGGGATTCGCGGGCGAATTGGTGTTGGAAATGGCGGCTGATGGGCAGGCCGAGGCGTGCCAGCGGATGACGTGGGCGGGATATGGCTTCGAGCAGGTAGTGGACATCGCCGGTGGCTGGGTCGAATTCGAGAAGAAAACGCTCGGCG
>JBEKZG010000172.1:0-7326 GCA_049510095.1 Occallatibacter sp. | reverse complement strand
CGGGTTCACGATCCCACGGATGAGGTCAAGGCTGTAGGCGTGAACTCCGGCCGGATCTGTGGCCGCGGCCTTCCTGTCTATCTGTTCCAACCCCGTGTACCCGACGTACGGGGGATTTGCAGGTTGCTGGCCTGCTACGAACGGGCAAAGCGTCAATCCCATGATGAAGGTCGACGCAAAGATTGCCAGAGCAAGCTTTCTGGATCGATACATACTGTTTCTCCAAACGTGAGAGAATTGTGCCATTGATTTCGGTTCAGTCAAGTTAAGTATTGAATAACAGAGCCCGCCCCGCTGATTTTAATCATCGCGTCGGATCGATGGGGCACAGTCGCATTGTCCGCGGGCTGGCAGCGTTGGCAGGGGACTGCCAAGTTCAGCGGGCGGTGTCCATTGAAACCGGCTGGTGCGCCGGCGCCATGGGCACCGTGAACAGGAAGCGGCTGCCCTTGTCGGGCATGCTTTCGACCCAGATGCGCCCGCCGTGCTGCTCAATGATGCTCCGGCAGAGCGCAAGGCCAAGTCCCGTCCCGCCGCGGGCACGGGAATCGGAGGCGTCTCCCTGATGGAAGCGGTCGAAAATCTTGTCGAGCTTTTCCGGGGGAATGCCTCGGCCCTCATCCTCCACCATGAAGCAAATCTCACTGGAGCTGGAGAGGCCGGAGCCGGAGAGGCCGGAATCTGAGGCGCCGGCACTGGGTGGGTTGGCATCGCAAACGTGCGCCGCAAGCTTGATCCGCGTCTCAGGCGGCGAGAATTTGATAGCGTTGGTAATCAGCTCTCCCAGGACTTTCAGGATACGTTCCTCGTCGACGAGCACCATGTCGTTTTCGGCTTCGACGCCGAATTGGATGTGCGCCGCGGTGGCTGGGCGGTTCGCCGCCGCGGCAGCGCCGTTCAGCAGGTCGATTGCCTTTGTTGGTTTGCGGTTGAGGGCAAGCCTGCCCTTCTCCACGCTGTCGAAGTCGAGGATATCGTTGACGAGCTTGACGAGGCGGTCGCAGTTGCCGATGGCCATTTCGAACATCTGCATGCGCTTCTCCGGCCTTTTATCGAGGGAGCCCGAGGAGATTAGGCCGAGGGAAGCGCGGAGCGAGGTGAGAGGTGTTCTGAGTTCGTGTCCCACGGTGGAAAGGAACTCGTCTTTCATCTTCTCGAGGCGGCGGCGCTCGGAGATGTCCTGGAAAGCGACGACCATGCCCGAGATGCGTCCCTCTTCGAGCATGGGGCTGGCGCTGTAATCGACCGGTATCGGAACCCCATCCTGGCGCCAGAAGACCTCGTCGCGCATGCGGATGGCGGTGGATTTGTGCATGGCCACCAAGATGGGGCTGGCAGATTTCCGATGGGGAGTGCCGTCGGCGTGGCAGCGGTAAACGGATTCGTGCAGGTCGCGCCCGGTCAGCTCTTCCGGGGTGTAGCCGAGGGTGCGCGCGGCGGCCTGGTTCACAAAGGTCAGGCGGCCGTAAAGATCGATGCCGTAGATTCCGTCTCCGACCGACTCCAAAATGAGTTCGCGCTGCCGGGTAGCCAGGGTCAGGGCTTCTTCGGCCTCATGCTGTTCCGTGACGTCGATTCCATGATTGAGGATGAATGGTTTTTCGCCGGGGAGCTCCATGCGCCGGCTGCGGAAGGCGATGCGCCGAAAGGCGCCGTCGCCGCGCCGAAGCCGCAGCGATCCCTGCCACTCCTTACCGGTTTGCAGGGTTCTCAGGCACTCCTGGAAGGTAGCGGCATCGCTGCCATCGAGAAGCTCGGAGACCGCACGTCCGGTGAGGGATTCGGCGCGGTAACCCAGCGTCTCGGCGGTGAACGCGTTCAGCGACGTCAGGCGTCCATCCGTGGAACAGGTGAAGAGGAATCCGAGGCTATTCTCTACGACTTGCTGGTAGCGCGTTTCGCTGGAGAGCAGCGCCATCTCGGCTTCGCGCTGCTCCGTGACGTCTTGTCCGCTGACGATGAGGTACTGAATGTCGCCGGTGGGCCCAGGGAGTGGGCGCAGAGTCCAACTGACGTGGCGAACCCTGCCACCCTGCGTCCGCCAATTGGTCTCGTGGGGCCCCGAGACCAAGCCTGCTGTGGCTTCGCGCAGTTTGTCTTCGGCCCAGTTGTGGTCCGCCATTTCCAGGACCTTCTCGATGAATGGGCGGCCGACAGCGTCTTCCTGGCTCAGCCCGGTCAACTGCATACAGGGGTAATTGAGCCGCACGGTGCGTCCCGCAGTGTCAAGCAGAGCGGCAAGGAAGGGAATCGAGTCCAGCGTGCCAGCCACGAAGCAGCGTTCCGTGGCGAGAGCGCGCTCTGTCAACTGCAAGGCCCGTTGCGCTTTCTCCTGAGCACGGATGCGGGCATAAAGTTCGAGCCGCGTGACCACCTGGTGGGACAGGATTTCCAAAAGGGTGAGGTGTTCCTTGCTGAAGCGGTCCGGTTCGCGAGCCAGAATCGCCAGTGTGCCCGCAAACTGCTCAGAGCCGACGTTCAAGGGGGTTCCCGCGTAGGAGCGGCAGGGCTTGGCGCCAAACGGCCAGATTCCCTCTCTGGGGAAGCGCGGGTCCTTTGCCGCATCCCTGATCAGCATTGATTGGCCGCTCTCCAGCATCCAATGACAGCCGGTCGCGGTTCTCGATTGTTCAGGGGCGGCGAATCCAAAATGAGACTTGTACCAAAGCCGTTTGGAATCCATCCAGCCGGTGTAAGCGTAATCGGCGCCACAGAGGACAGCCGCAAGGCCAACCAATTCATCCAGGGCGGGATCAGGGCTGCGGTCAAAAACGTCGAAACCCAGCCGCAGAGAGGGCTCGTAGCGCTCCCCGATTTGTGAATCTTGCATCGCGCACATCAGGCGAATTCACCCAGCCTTCAGTATCGGGCAAGAGACTCACCTTCCCTCTGCCACAATTGAGGGAGTTAGTTGTTCGTCCACATACAACGTAAGTAACTTATTGCAACGTACTTTAGAAGGGTTTTCAGATTACAAAGGAAACCGAATATATGGCGAAGATTAAATGCCTGCTTTGGACCTGCTCCGCGGTCTTCTGTGGAGGGGTTTCAGGGACTGCCGACAGGGCCTTAGGGGCCACGGAAGAACTCCAGGCATTGGATCAAAGTAGTTGGCGAGTTTCCGAAGGGGCCAAATGTCGTGTCTCAAGACGTTGCTTACATTGAGCCAGGCCATTCAGTAGCTGAGGATTATGGAAAAGATGGAAAGCTGAAGAGCGCTTTCCACTTTCCCACAACCCCGGCTACGGCTACGGGCATGAATTTGTTGGCGTTACGCATCTCCCGGGGCTAAGGCCCCGATCTCTGGTGTGGCGTTAATTGGCTCGGATAAATCCGTGCCCCTTCAAAACCTCCGACTTTTCGAGAGTTTCTCACCAAGCTGTGAAGTCATGCCCTGCGACAAAGCGTTACAAAGCGTATCTCAAATGAGTTCTTCCGCAGTCTCTTAATTCCCAGCAGGCAGCTTGCAGCAGTCTCCCGCGCCCGCAGGCTCGTTGCTTCCGGCGTCCAGAGCCACCTTCCAGCTCCCGTCGGCCTGCTTGCGCCAGACGGTGATGTACCGTCCGGTGGTGGTCACCGGGTTCCCATTCGCGTCTTTACTGTGCCCCTCAAAGTGGCCCCATGTGTATCCCATATCGCCGGATGGGCCCATCGCCGCATCGGTTGGGGTCCAGGTGAGCTGGTAATCCTTTGGCGACCAATTGGCGGATTTGACGATGGCAACCCGGCCTACCACAGGGGCCTCGCCGTTGCTCAACTCAATGCCGTCCTCGGCAAACCAGTCGGCAAAGGCCGCTCCTCCGCGTTGGAGCACATCTTTGGCAAAACGCGCTTCAAGGTCGAATAGCAGCATCTTGCCGGGCTTGACGGTTGGGTCGCTCAGCGGGTTGGGTGCGTTTGTGGTTCCGGTCCCCGGTTCCAGCAACTGTCCGTGGAGCGTTACGGTTGTTCCCATGATCGACAATCCAAGCAAGATTCCGATACAACTGGCGCGCACGTTTGTGTCCTCCCCCATAGATACTGTTCATCGCAATCGTACAACCAAGACCGGCGCCTGTTGGGGGATTCAGGAAACGGGCCCCAGGACAATCGTCAGAGCTCTATCTCGATGAGAAATTCGCCGATTTGCGCCGCCCCTGCGGGACGGACTGGCCATCATTGGCCACCTCTCCACGCTGAAGCGCGGGGCTAACCTACTGAGCGTGCCGCGGCGACCGCCTGCGGCGCGATAAAGAGCGAGGCCCGTCAGGTCAGTAATTTGGATTCATGCGATTGCCTGAAAAGCCCCCATCGGCCACAGTACGCCTAACTGATTCCATGCAAAGATTCACATGCTGCGGACACATCGGCATTGGTATACTTTAAGGATGTTCCGCTTGCGCTGCGCGCGGCGTCGGATCACGGCTGAACGGCGGCGGTTTTTGGGATGCCCGGCAATTCTCCGGGAGAAGGAAGTACATGGGAGCACTGCTGGAGTCCATCCATTCGCCCGCAGATCTGAAGTGCATGAGTCTGGCGCAGATGGCGGAACTTGCCGGGGAGATTCGCGAATTCCTGATCCAGACGCTGTCAAAGACAGGCGGGCACCTGGGCCCCAACCTGGGGGTAGTGGAGCTGACACTGGCGCTTCACACGGTCTTCAACACTCCGGAAGACAAGCTCCTGTTCGACGTTAGCCACCAAGCGTATATTCACAAGATACTTACCGGGCGGCTTGACCGGTTCGCCACGATTCGCCAGCCTGGGGGTCTGAACGGCTTCATGCTGCGCACGGAGAGCGAGCACGATTGTTACGGAGCGGGCCATGCGGGAACGGCGCTTTCGGCCGCGCTGGGGATGGCAGTGGCGCGCGACCTTTCCGGCGGCAAGGAGCACGTAATCGCGGTGGCCGGCGACGCCGCTTTTACGAACGGCATTTCCTTTGAGGCGCTCAACAATATCGCCGACCAGACCAAGCGGCTTATCGTTGTGCTGAACGACAACGAATGGTCGATCGACCGCAACGTCGGGGCCATAGCGCGCTATTTTCATCGTATTGTGACCAACGAGCACTACAAGAACCTTCACGACCAAGCCCATCGCATCCTGGAGCGTTTCGGCGGGAAGACGGCTCTGACGGTGGCGCGCCGGGCTGAAGAGGCCGCGAAGGGGTTGCTGTGGCCTTCGATGCTGTTTGAAGAGTTCGGCCTGCAGTACTTTGGCCCGCTGGATGGCCACAACCTGCCGCTGCTGATTGAAACGTTCAAGTTTCTGAAGACTGCGGACCACCCAGTTCTGTTGCACGTGCTGACCCAGAAGGGCCGCGGCTTTCAACCCGCGCTGGACGGGCAGAAGAAGTTCCACGGACTGGGACCGTACGATCCCGAGACGGGCAAGACGAAGCCGGCCGGCCAGCTTACTTACGCCGAAGTTTTCGCGAACACGCTGGTTAGCCTGGCCACCGGCGACCCGCACATCGTGGCGATTACCGCGGCCATGCCGAACGGGACGGGACTCGACCTGTTCCGCCCGCATCACCCGAATCGCTATTTCGATGTCGGTATTGCCGAAGAGCACGCGGTTGTATTTGCATCCGGCATGGCTACGCGGGGCTTTCGTCCGGTCTGCGCGATCTACTCCACCTTTTTGCAACGCGCATTCGATCCGATTGTTCACGATGTCTGCCTGCAGAAGCTGCCGGTGGTCTTCTGCATGGATCGCGCGGGACTTTCCGGCGACGACGGCCCGACTCATCACGGACTGTTCGACATCGCCTACCTTCGCGGGATCCCGGATATTGTGCTGATGGCTCCGAAGGACGAAGACGAGTTGGCCGACATGCTGAAGACCTCGGTTCAGTTGCCGGGACCGAGCGCCATCCGCTATCCGCGCGGCGTGGTGGCCGGCGTGGTGCGCAAACCGGAGCCGCAAGCGATCCCGGTGGGTAAGGCCGAAGTGCTAATCGACGGCTCGGATGTGGCCATACTTGGGCTGGGGACGATGATGCCCTTGGCCCGGGAACTGGCCGCGCGACTTGAGCGCGAGGGGTATTCCGCTGCCCTGATCAATCCGCGCTTCATCAAGCCGCTGGACCGCGAGACGCTGGGCGCCTATGCCCGCCACGTAGCGGCGTTTGTTACATTCGAGGATCACGTCAGGATGGGCGGATTTGGCTCGGCGGTGGTCGAGGCGCTTGATGAAATGGGCAGCGCGATTCCGGTGGTGCGGATCGGCTGGCCCGATCAGTTCATCGAGCACGGCAAAATCGACGATCTGCGCGCAAAGTATGGCCTGACGGTGGACGAAGCCTATGCCCAGGTTCTGCCGTTGCTGGCACGCCGCATGATGCCAAAACTGGTCGCCAGTTAACGGAAACAATTTCGAGCCGCTTGGATTCAGGCAATTTGGATTCAGGTCGCTTGGGAGCCGCGGAGACAGGCCAGGATTTCCATCGAACTGTGTCGACTTGGAGGGTATGAACATCGGGTCGCCCCCCATTCAATTGCAATTAAGCTGTCCGAGTGAAGTTGAACGCTTGAATCTTCGCCTCAAAGCACTGTGCGACAATCCTCAGCAGACCTGTTTTTCTGTGCGGCAGACCTGTCTTTCTATGCGACTTTTTTTTGTTGTCTTGTTTTGGATGAGCTCGGCGGCACTGACCGGTGTTCCGGCGTGCGCGCAGACACCGCCTGTTGTGACTCCAAGAATCCTCGGTTCTCCTCCGCTGGTTCTGACGGGCGGTACGGTTATCGACGTCACGGACTGGGGGCATTCGGCGCGCGATCAGCAGGACGCCATCGTGATTGTCCGCGATGGCCGCATCACCGATGTTGGGGCACGCGGGGCTATACCGATTCCAAAGGGAGCCCGGGTCATCGATTGCACGGGCAAGTTTCTGATCCCCGGGCTGGTGGATGGCTTTGCCGGAATGAACTCGCAGGGTCAAGCCAATGCCAATCTCTACATGGGCGTGACCACGGTGGTGGTGCGTGGCGATGAACAGCATGGACCCATTGATTTGTCTGCCTCTCCCACGCCCCACCTTTATCTGATCGACTCCGTCGGCACTACCGATAACTGGAGCCTGCTGGCGCGGCGTCCGGAGTGGAGCGCGAAATTATTTGAGGGTGTTCGCCCCGTCGAGCTGAGTCCCGAAGATACGGCGCGGCAGCTTGCCGACACGGCCAAAATCGGGACGCGGGTGCTTTGGCTCGGTCACGACATTACGGCCGCCAATGCGCAATGGATTATCGTTCGCGCGCACCAAATGGGCCTGGTCACCTACGGCGAATTCGTTTCCACTCCGTACAGTGTCGGCATCGATGCCGGGGTGGACGCGCTGGTGCA
>JBEKZG010000171.1:0-11192 GCA_049510095.1 Occallatibacter sp. | reverse complement strand
CACCCCCTCCCCTCGTTTTGTTGCAAACAAAGAACTTAGCCACAAGGATTATTTTTGACCCAACAAAACAAAGGGGTTATATTCGGCCAGTTAGCGCAAATTCACCAATTTCGACGCAAAACAGGCAAAAAGCCACGGTGTTTTTGCCCAGATACGACCGGAAATAGGCCAGAAAAGACGCCATTCTCTAGCCCATACAAGGGGGGAACCGCAGCATCGCAACGATCTCAATTACCAAACGCCTGCGGCGCTACCAGGTAAGCGTGACGGTGATGGTTTGCCAGCCTTCGCCGGGGGGGAAATGGAAGGCGAGCCGTTCGGGGATCTTCGGATCTTCATGTGCGGTGTCGAGGAAACTGAGTGTGACGGACGGGCCTTTTGCTTTTGGATCTGTTTCGTCGTCGCTGATGATCCCTGGCGGAAGCTTCAACCTGGGTTGAAGCCACTTGTGACGCAGAACCGTCAGGTCAGCCCTGCTGTTGCCCAGCCCCTCGACTGTCAGCCTGATCTGGTGGCTGATCGCCTCTTCACTGACGACGCGGAAATTGGATGTGCGGCTGCCGGCTATCGGTGGCTCCGAACCAGGCGTGCGAATTTCGACCTCAGGTAAGGGGATCACGAGCATCGTTCCGTTGCCGCTCGTTGGGTCTTTCCGAATTGAAGCTGTGGCCAAATCGGAACGTAGCTTCCAGCCCGGAAGGTTCCAGTCGCTGAAAGTTACTGCCAGGAAGCCGCCAGCGCGCGAGAACTGAAGAGAGGTGGTTCCACCGGGCAGCCGAAGGTTGTTAACTCGTGCATCTTCCCACTGTGCGGGTAAGTGCGGATTCACCGTAATGGTTTTGGCTTGGGCGTCGATGGTTATGCCAAAGAGGCCGCGTAACGTTGGCGTGATCACCATGGCGCTTGACCAGAGTTGATGGCTGGTGCTGCGGCCGAAGGGGACGTTGAAGTCGCCACTCAGTAATTCAGTAACTGCGCCGAGGTCCTGGGCACGCGTCAGGTTGGCGTTTTCCATGAGCATTTGATAGCCGGCTAAAGGTTGGTTGGCTCGGTATTCGGCCAGCGCGGCCCAGCCTGTGAACAGCGGCCAGACGGAGCCCTGGTGATAGCTCATGCCGTCGTAGAATTTTTCTTCGTTGGAAACGTCGCGCAGACCCCAGTCGGTGTTGAGTGTGTGCGAGGCGAATTGCTGGAGGCACTCACCGCCATGCGCGAGCGGAGACACTGCTCTCCCGCTCCACCAGGCCAGCGCGGGATAAACAGTGCTGGTGCGGTCTTGTGAGCCATCCGCATTATGACTAAAGGCATAGCACGATTTCTGAGGATCGTAATACTCCTTCTCGATCTTCGATGCAATGTCACCAGCCCTTAGGTTGGCTGCTATAAAGTCTGCCTGGTTTCCAAGAATTTGCTCAATGTCGGCATAGGCCATGCTTGCCTGTTCATCGAGGAGGGCGAGATAGACCTCCTGATGCGGCATGCCGCCGGGCCAGCTTTCAACCCATCCAGTCCCCTGCGAGTTGTCGTAGATGCCGTCGTGGTCAGTGTCGTGCGCGGGATCGGTCTCGAAGGCCCAGGCTTTCTCGATGGCGTCGCGATGTGCGGTGAGGAAAGCGACATCGCCGCTGGCGCGGACGTAGTCTTCCATGGCCAGCAGGAAAAGCGGCGTCGAGTCGGCCGCGGCGTACATGTAGGGGAAGGCTTGCCAGTCGATGGAGGCGGCGGTCTGCGCGTACTCGTGCATGATTTTGCCGTCGGCGCGCTGGCGATGGATGAGGAATTCGAGCTCGGAGCGGGAGAGCGCGAAGTCGCCGTAGCCGTTGACGGCGTAGAGGGTATAGAGGGCGTCGCGGCCGAAGAACCACCCGAAGCCGGGACGTGCGGAATCGCCTGAGGCGTAATAGCCGGCGACGAGCGCGGTTTCGTCACGACCCGCGTCGCCAGTGGGCGTGTGTGCAAGCGGAACGTGCGCCTTCAATTGCTCGATGGAGACGACGGCCCACTGGAACGCTTCGTTGAGTGTCTTGTCTGGCGTTTCGATGGAGACGGAATTCGCGAGTAACGCTTTGTAACGCTCTTCGTGGCCGCGATACGAAACGGGAATGTCCTGGTTCAGCTTGGCGAGCGTTACACCAAGCGCGGCGGTGGTTGCCGCGGAAGGATTGGTTCCGGCGGCCATCAGAAGCGGAAAGAGACGGCTCCGATCACGGGATGGGTCAATGTGCAGGTTGAGCTCGACGGGGTGAACTTGCGGACGTTCCTGGTAGGGGGAAAGGATGCCGGGCGTGGCGCCGGGAATGGTGAGAGCTCCGGCTAGATCGGGATAGTCGGAGTGGAGAACGTAATATCCACCGCCGCCGTTTCCAGGCGCCACAACCCACTCCGCGTTGGGAACGCCTTCGTTGCGTTCGGGCCACATCCAGCGAAGTTCGGGGGTGAAGCGGAAAGTGAAGTCGGTCGGATGCAGGCAGTCAAATTCGAAGAGCACAAACGGGCCCGTGCCTGTCTCAGCCCCATCCGGCGAAAACATGATCTGGCGGACAGTAAAGCCGATGTGGGAATAGGTGATGACGGTGCGATCGGGACGGACTTCGATTTCGGCGGCCTGCTGGTTCACGTCGATGGGGACGGTGTAGCCCTGGATGCGGGCTTCGATGGTGAGGTGCGAGAGCAGCTTGACGGGAAGGACCCAGGCTTCGAATGTGCCGTCCTGCTGGCCGAGAATGACGCCGCGCTCGCCGGCGACGGTGAAGGGTTTGAGCGGCTCGACGTGGGCCTGGATGACGGGACCGGTGTTCGAAAACGGAATTCCATGTAAGGATGTGAACGTCTGGGCGTGGATTGCGGAAGGTACGGCAAGAAGCAGGCTCAAAGCCATGCGAAGGGAGAGAGTGCGGCTGTCCATTGTGACTTCCTTTGAATCCGGGTCAGAATTCGGGCCATCGGGTCGAGGGAAACAGTCTATAGCGGCTGCCGTCCGGGAGAATACCGAGCCCTGCAAGGCAGCAACGATGGAGTCGAAATCTCCGTGGCGCCAAGTCCTACATTTTTTCGTAGTTTGATTTTAAAAATGGTGGATCAGGCGCAGGTTCAGTGTCTAGGTCGTCCCTGAATTCCAAGTACTTATCACTCTTTCTAGACAAGCTGTCACTCTTTCCCCGCGCAGGCCGCTTTGGCAAAAAAATTGCATCCACGGTACCAACGGTATCGGCGCTTTGCGCTCGCATACGTGGTTGAAACCGTTTTCCCCAGAGCCGTAAGTTCGATGACCTGAAAGGCCGGAAACGCCGGCACATAGAACAGGAGCCATCAATGACCCGGATTGAGAAGTTGTCGCAGGCCGTTTCAATGCTGTTTGCCTCCATCAGCCAAAACGCTTTCGGGCACAACCTGCCGGAGAGCCCAACGACGCAGCTCCGCGAGCCGAATGCACCGCGGCCATGGCGAAAGTGGGTGCGCATCCGGGCATTCGGTGTTCCGGCGCTGGCCCTAATCCCAGTCCTGGTGCTGATTGCCTGCGGCAGCGCGGCATATGCGCAAGGCATTATCACTGGAGGAATTACAGGCAGCGTGGTGGATCCAACCGGGGCGGTGATTCCCAGCGCAATAGTGAAGGCGGTCAGCGAGAGCACGGGAGAAGTGCTCCAGGCGACGACGAACGCGGAAGGATCGTTCCTGATCGCGGATGTTCCCTTGGGCCTTTACACGGTCTCTATCGCAGCGAATGGGTTTGGCCTAACCTCAACGAGCCATGTGCGCGTTGTAGCGGGAAACACCACTCCGCTGGGCAAACAGACTTTGACTTTGGGCTCCGCTGGCTCAACGACGGTCGAGGTCGAAGGAAGCGCCTCGGAACTGATCAACACTGAATCGGCGCAGGTGGAGACCACCATCGATGCCGAACAGGTGGCCTCAGCGCCTGTCACAGGCGCTTTGGACAACCTCGCCCTGATGGTTCCTGGTGTGGTCAACGTCCACATGGACGGCAACTCGAATACCAATGGCATCAATTTCTCCGTGAACGGCCAGCGCGGGCGGTCCAATAACTCCGAGATCGACGGACAAACCAACAACGACACATCAATCGGCGGTCCCAGCTTTTTCTTCGACAACCAGGACGCGATTCAGGAGATCCAGGTTCTCACCACGGATATGGGTGCGCAATATGGCCGCAATATGGGCGCAGTCGTCAACTACATCACCAAGAGCGGAACCAATAAGTTCCATGGCAGCGGATTCGAGATCTATACCGGTTCGTGGCTCTCTTCACTGATGCAGTTCCAGATGCCGTGGTTTACGGGCTGCAGCCCAGTTGGGACTGACGGTTGCGGCTTACCTCCGCGCTTTGTTCAGAACAACTGGGGCGGCACTCTGGGCGGTCCGGTCCTGAAGGACAAGCTATGGTTTTTCGGCAGCACGCTGTGGAGCCACACCTATGAAAGCGGCCAGGTCCTTACTTCTCAGGGAGGTCTCTTCCCCGACCCGACCGGCCTGCAAACTCTGCAGTCATCGTTTCCAAACAATCCCGCCGTTGCTGCGATAGTAGCGAACGGTCCTTATGCTGCCAAGTCTTACCCCGCCTCGCCGGTCCCAGGAACCTCCAGCACGCTGGCGGTGACCGATGGCAATACGGTCGCGAATGTAGAGGTTGCGCAGTTTGAGCGTACCTTCCCCACCGCGATCTTCGACCAGGAGCACCTGGGCCGGGTCGACTATCATATGTCGGATAAAGACACCTTTTATCTTCGCTACAACTATCAAAACAACCCATATAACCCCGGCTTTTATTTGGTGAGCGCTGCCACGGCCGCGGGAAACGGCTATCCGAACGTCTACGGCATAAGCCACGAAGTCGGTGGCGACTGGACCCACACTTTCACTCCCTCGTTGGTTAACCAACTGCGCTATGCCTTTCAGCAATCGAGCATCGGTTTCTACGGTGGCGCAATACCCACCTGTACCATCAGCGATCAATCAACATGCACTTCGACGGTGGAAATGGGCGGGAGCTTCGCGAATTATGGGTACGGAGCAAATTTGCCTCAGGGACGGTTCGTCAAGGTCAACCAGGTACAGGACAACGCCACCTGGTCGAAAGGACGCCACACCATCCTCTTTGGCGGCGAGTTCGATGCTCAGGATTCGCCCTGGGGCTTTCTGCCGAACGACGAGGGCACATTCAATTTCGCTCCGCTTGCAGCATCGAACGCCGCCAATCCGAACGGGATTCCGTTCAACTATCCCGCGAGCGGATGCGGCAGCGGTGGCGCTAATTGCAACAACGGCCTCACCGGATTTCTGGAAGGAATCGGTGTGCTCAACCTTTCAGAGGGTAGCCCGACGATTCCCTTCAAGGAAAAAGACGTAGATTTCTATTTCCAGGACAACTTCAAGATATCCAAAAGCCTCACACTGAACCTGGGTCTCCGTTACGAGTTTTTCGGGCAGGCCATCAACTTCCTGCATAATGAGACGGTGGCTCGGCAAACCGGATCGAACCCCTTCTGGAACACAGCCCTGCCGCTTTCGGCCACCACCATTCCATCCATCCCCTCGTCCTACCGCAACGTCGAACCGCGCATCGGTTTTGCCTATGCGCCGTCGAAGCTACCCAAGCTGGTTGTCCACGGGGGATACTCGATCAACGCCGATCCTGAGTTCTATGTGATTTTCGTAAACATGGCTACTGCGGCTCCAGCCGTCAACGCCGGAGCAGTCAACTGCGACGGGGTGACAGTGAAGTGCGTACCCAGCGGAGGGCTAACCGATGCCACGGTGCAAGCCGCAGACGACCAATACATTCCCACGGGCGGCGATCCGCGCATGCTGCCTACCCAGACCGTCCCCTCCAACTTCCACAATCCTCAGGGTGAAACCTACAGCCTGGGATTGCAGTACCAGGTGGCTCCGGCTGCCGTGGCCACCGTTAGCTACGTTGGCAATCACACCTACGGACAGTTCCAGGCACTAAATACCAACCCCGATATAGCCGCTGTTCAGGCATCCTTCCCCAGCTACGGCAACGGACAATCGGTATGCACTACAGCTGGGGCCGCCGGAATTGGCAGGCCGAACTGCAACTACGATCAGGTGGAGACCTACGCCAACACAGCATTCTCAATCTACAATGCCCTGCAAACCTCGCTCACGATACGGAATTTTCATGGCTTCACAGGGACGGCCGGCTACACCTGGAGCCGTGCGATTACCAACACCTCCGACTTTGCTGTTGGCGGCGCTGGCGGCCAGGCCTCGCCCTTCGCTCAAGATCCGCTCAACTCCGACGTTGGCGAGCGTGGCGTAGACGGCAATTCATACCCAAACGTGTGGGGCATTCAATTGACCTACACCGAGCCTTGGTATAAGAGCCAGCATGGGATCATGGGACGTCTGCTTGGCGGCTACCTGCTCAACGCCTTCTATCAGTACAACGGCGGCCAGGCATACAATCCAATCCAAAATAGCTACACCGTGACGTCGGCAAATGTGCTGGCCGATATGTCTGGAGCGGCGGGCAACCCCGCGGGCATCAGTGCGACAACGTCAGCGAATATTAACGCCACCGAGGCCGGGTTCGGCTTCTGCGACGTCGGCTTCACTCAGGCATTCGGAGGAAATCCCTGCCGGCCCATCCTGTCGAACCCGAGTGCGCCGCTTGGCTCGGTTGGGATCAACCTTGGACCGGGAGGCTATGTCGATTACGTAACGGGTGCCCCAACTACCGCGTCGGCAGAGCACTGGCTGTGGAACAACCAGTACCAAGCCATCGCGCAGAACAATCCGTTCCCCGGCGTTGGACGCAATATCCTTCGCGGCGACAGTTTCAACGACCTTGATCTTTCGGCCGCGAAATCCATTCATCTTACCGAGCGGGTCAGTATGCAGATGATGGTGAGCGCCTTCAACGTGCTGAACCGTGCCTACTATGGGACGCCGGACATCGATGTGGAACATAGCTTGTTTGGCGGCTTTGAGAGCAACCAATTTGCATTCGGAACGGCCCAGGGAAGCGGAGCGGGCGGCGGCTCTTACCCGCAGGGCCTGGGCAACCGCAACGTGCAACTTACCGGCAAGATCACCTTCTAGGAAGGTTCGACCTGGAGGGTTTGTCTTGTTATAGGAAATGGAAAGGCGCGACCGAGATCGCGCCTTTCTTTTTCTTTGGTGGTGCGCCAGGCATGGCGCGCAGGCCCTGATGGTGGGCACTGCTAGCCGAACAGCAAGGGTGTCCATCGCGAGGTGGAATCTGAAGGAAGCTGTAAGCAAAACTGCGGTCCGACGAACAGCCAGCGGATAGAGGCGGTCCCATCTGGGCGAGAGGGCCATGAAACTCAAAGCCCGATACCATCCGGAAGGTGGGGACGTAGATCCGACGGATATATGCAGTGAAGGTCGCGCGAATTACCCTGGGAAGTCTGTCGTCCTGCCTCGGGCTATCAGCATCGTAAGGTGCTGGGATGGGGCGGCAGATTGCAGCAGAGGTCGTAGTAGCCGCTGAAACCGGAGCGGTGAAGGACTGAACCGGCACGGTGGCCGCTGGGTTGCCGAAAACGAAGGCGATGGGAGCTTTATAACGTCTATCGCTGTTTCATGAACCGCCGGATACCGAACGGTCCGTCCGGTGGTGTGGGAGGACGGCGGGAGCGATCCCGCCTCCTACCCGATCGCGAGAAGCTTGCTGTTATAACCCCTTCGGCTTAGTTTCCTCCTTGGGCTCTGGCCGTGGAGCAGGCGCAGGATGAGGCGTCGGCGCGGCATGAGGCGCGGGAACCGCATGTGTCGCCGGTGCGGAATGAGTCTCAGGCGCTGGATGTGTAGCTGGCGCGGGGTGCTCTGCGGGAGCGGGATGAGCCGCAGGCAGAGGGTGTTCCGCCCGAGGAGCCGTGTGCTCCACCGGAGGCGTACTGTGCTCCACGCGTGGTGTGTCATGCGTCGCCGGTGGGGCCGTGTGCTCCGCGTGCGTAGGTGGAGGCGCTGAGTGTTCCCCCGGACTCGTTGAGTGCGCCGCATGTGTCGCAGGATGTTCCGCCGGGGGAGTTGTGTGCTCCGCGCGCGCAGCGGGAGCGGTTGCGTGTTCCGCAGGAGGCGTAGCGTGTCCTGTTCGAGGAGCCGCATGTTCCGCCTTCTCAGTACGGGTTGTAGTCCCAGCTCGCGACGCGGTTCCCGTCGTCCGGCTGGTACCGGTTCCCATCCGCGCGGGCGCCGCTTGGTTTGCCGGCCCCAGCGGCTTCGCTGCAACCATCGTCTTCGGATGCCCCCCGTTCGCCTTGGCAAATGAAGCCTTGTCCGCCCTCGCCGCCGCTATATGCTGCGTCTGCAACGCGGTTGGCGCCGTGTGACGATCGTGCTCCGCACTCCTTTCCTCGGGCGCAGGCTGGTGTTCGACGCCTCCAGGACCGCCGCTGAACGCTACGTGCCCGGGATTCGCCACCGTGTACTTCTCAATCACCGTTCTGTCCACATATGTGTTGTGAATGATGGTGGTATTCACGTTCACCACCGCGGTGTTGTATGAAAACACGCCGCCTTGCCAAATACCGCCGGCGAAGCCGATGCCCAGGTACCCACCACCGTAATTCACACCGCCGTAATAGCCCACGTGCGGACCCCAGTAGCCTTCATTCCACAAGTACATGCCGCCCGACCAACCCCAGTAACCGGGCGTCCATAGCGCGCCCACGTAGGGTGCCGGAACCCACGCTCCGGGTACCCAGTAGTAGTCCCCATCGTCGGCGGAGTATGCCCAATACCCCGGAGTCCATATCAGGTTCGCTTCGGGACAAACCGGCTGCACATACACTGGCAGCACCGGCGGTGCGAAACCCACGCTGATCAATACACCTGCAAAAGAAGATGCGGGGAGCAGACAGAGAAGCAGCGCCGGCAACAGCCAGCGCGTAAATCTTTTCAGTCTCATAAGTTGTTCCTCCTGTTCTATTTCTTGGCCTTCAGGCCTGGCACGCGTTTCCGCGTTTTTTTGCCTAAGCCACTTGGAACACCCCGTGCCTCCGTAAGTTGTCCGCTCGCCCGGCGCATCACCGGCCCAATCCCGCCTCCAATTCCGTAACTTATTCAATACAAAAAGGCCCACGGTCTCCCGTGAGCCTATTTCAGTGTTCAATCTTGCTCTTTCGATTCCTCGTTTACCGGCGCTGCCAACCCCTCTTAAGGCCGAATGCTCAACCCCACCCCGACCACGTGCCGCGCCTCAAGATTCACCGGCACGGCAACATACGGAGGGTACGGCGCAGGCAACCCCGTCGGCACTTCGGTCGTCCCGATCATGTTCGCCACCTGTCCCACTCCAATGTCGAACGCAAAGTGCGGATGCTCTTTTTGCGTCACTCTCACCGCGTAGTCCAGCGTAGTCGGCAGGTGCGCCCGCCCGCCCACCAGAATCGCGCCCAGGTTCACGCTCGTAGGAGGCTCCTGCGTAAATCCGGCCGCCGGCACAATCGCCGTCTTGAACGGCCCCGGCAGTGGGAATCCGACGCCGCCAAACAACCGCCCGCCAAATCGCGTCGCCTGTCCGCCGATCCCATAGAT
This sequence comes from Occallatibacter sp., assembly GCA_049510095.1. Lineage (GTDB taxonomy): Bacteria > Acidobacteriota > Terriglobia > Terriglobales > Acidobacteriaceae > Telmatobacter. The sequence goes on along the minus strand of JBEKZG010000171.1, from coordinate 1,646 downwards.
CGAAGCATTCGTTGCCTTCCATCCCAGGTTCACAAGCAAAGGCAGCGGCGGCTTCAGCCATGTTTTTGTGGCACTCACATACAAGTCGCCGTTCGTATAAGACTTGGCAGGCACGCTCGCCCCCTGCAGCGCCGCCAGTTCCTGCCCCAGCGCGCCGGAGACGAACTTGTCCCCGCTGCGCACCAGGAATCCCGCCCCCACACCCGGCGTCAGCGGCCCGAACTGCCCGTCCTTGATGACCACGACCTTGCCGTTGAAGATATTCATCCCAGCGTAGTGCCACAGGTCACTGAAACTCGTGCTGTCGCCCGTCCAGTGAACGCTGCGCGTATAGCCCACCTCGGCCCGGTTCGCGACTCCCTCCGCAATCGAAAAGGTGTGAATGTCACCAATCACTTTGTTCGCATTCACAAAGTGGTAACCCACCGCCGGGTGCGAAAAGAATTGCCCCTTTTCGCTCAGGACCACATACGCAGTCGGTGTAATAAATCCACCCGTCTGTCCTTCCAGTGTCAGATTCTGTGCATTGAGCCGGACGCCGGCCAGCGTCGCGGCCAGCATTGCGGCAGTCACCCAGCCGCTCACGATAAGTCGAGGGGTTCCGCGCGATTTCACTGTATTTCTACTCCAAGGGGGAGTGGTCCGCTGCGGCAGGCCTGCCTCCGTTCAACTTGAAAAGCCATCCCGTTGTAACACAACTGCAATAGACTCGTCTTCCCCCCGTGCCCCAGTGTTAAACTCCTCGCATGCCGCGCGGTCTCTTCATCACTCTCGAAGGTCTTGACGGTTCCGGTAAAACCACCCAAATCAAGCGTTTAGCCGCCTGGCTAAAAGAACGCGATCCCTCTCTCGACGCCATCCTCACCCGCCAACCCGGCGGCACCGCCACCGGCGACCGCATCCGCGCGCTCGTCCTCGACTCCCGGGCCTCGGGTCTTTCGCCTCTGGCGGAAATGGCCCTCATGTTCGCCGACCGCGCGCAAACCATCGCCGAGGTCATCCTGCCCGCCCTCGATGCCGGCAAGGTCGTTCTCTGTGACCGCTTTACGGACTCTACGGAAGCCTATCAGGGGGGAGGCCGTGAGCTTGGTTCGGAGACGGTTCTGGAACTCCATCGCCTTCTCTGCGGCAACCTTCAGCCCGATCTCACGCTTCTGCTCCTGCCCGGTCTTGAGTCTTCCCTCGCCCGGGCGCGCCGCCGCAACCAGCGCGCTCACGCGCAAACCGGCCAGGATGAAAACAGATTTGAACTCGAGCAGAATGGCTTTCATGCCCGTATCTGGCAGAAATACCGCGAGATAGCCCTGCGCGAACCTGATCGAGTTGTACTTATTGAGGGCGATCTGTCCATTGAAGAAGTGCACAAGAGGATCGTGGACGCTGTAGCCGCGCTACTCCAGGTGCATTGTGAAACGCCATCTCATCCCTGAGGCTGCGCGACCGTGTTGGAACGTATTGGCCTGGATGGTTTGCAATGGTTGGCCTGGGGGGTTAGCAAAGAGGGCCAAAGGTTGGTCTGAATGGTTAATGGTAAATCGATAAAGGTTTGTTCATAAGTAAATGAAAAAGCTGGCGGGTTAACCTTCCAGGCCAACGAAAATGGGGTTTTGGTTGGTTGGGAATTGAACCAAATCGATAGCAAGCTA
>JBEKZG010000170.1:0-7382 GCA_049510095.1 Occallatibacter sp. | reverse complement strand
ACCGCCATCGGATGAGGAGCGGTGACCGTTTCGCCTAACTCCTCACCGGCTTCCCCCATTGTTTTGCCGCGAATAGCCGTAGTGACAGCGGCATCCATCATCAATTCGGCAAACCGTCGCGTCGCACGATCGAGTGCGAGCCTAGCTTCGCGAATTGCGGTCTGATCTTCGCCCAGCTTGATGCTGGAAAGGTGATCGCGCGCCGCAAAAATTGCAGCCCGCTCTTCACCCGTCAACTGATTCCACGCCGGATTCTCCGGAGCGCGCTCCACAGCAGCGAGAATCGTTTCTGCCTCGTTGCGCGCCTCAATCAGCAGCCGCTTGGCAAAATCCTCTGCAGCATGATCGAACGAGTCCAGGATCATGCTCTCGACCTGCTCGTCCGTCAGTCCATACGTCGGCTTCACCTCGATCTTCGCGGCCTGTCCACTACGCTGTTCGCGTGCTGTCACCTTCAGAATGCCGTCCGCATCGATCAAGAACTTTACCTCGATACGCGGCAACCCGGCAGACATCGGCGGAATCCCTTTCAGATCGAACCGCGCCAGCGACCGGCAATCCGCCGCCAGTTCCCGCTCCCCCTGCACCACGTGAATAGCCACGTTGGTCTGCCCATCTACGCCCGTGGTAAAGTGCTCCGTCGCCGAAGCGGGAATCGTCGAATTGCGTTGGATGATCCGCGCCACTGTGCCGCCCAACGCTTCAATCCCCAGCGACAGGGGCGTCACGTCCAGCAGCAGCATCTCTTCAGTCGTCTTCGAAGCTCCCGCCAGAATATCCGCCTGCACAGCGGCACCCAGCGCCACAACTTCGTCCGGATTCAGCTCTATATGCGGCTTCTTCCCCCGAGCCGAAAGATGAAACAATGCATCCGTCAATTGCCGCACCGCGGGAATCCGCGTCGATCCGCCCACCAGAACCACTTCATCAATCTCTTCCGGCGTAATCCCCGCATCGGCCAGCGCCTGTTTGCAGGGTCCAACTGTTCGATTGAGCACCGGCTCAATCAGCAATTCGAAGACCCCCCGTGGAATCTCGCGCTGATAGCGATCTCCGTTGGGCAGCTCAATATCGAAGCTTGCAGTCTGCTCCGTCGAAAGCCCGATCTTTGCCTCGATAGCCGCCTTGCGCAACGCCTGCACCGCGCCCGGATGCCCTCTCAGATCCACGCCGTGCTCGGCGTATATCTCGTCCAGGGCAATCGCCAGCAGCAGGTTATCTATATCGTCGCCGCCCAGGTGCGTGTCGCCGTTGGTGGACTGCACTTCGAAGATGCCGTCGCGCAACTTCAGTATCGAAATATCGAAGGTTCCGCCGCCCAGGTCATAAACGGCAATTGTGCCTTCTTTGGCGCGGTCCAACCCATAAGCCAGCGCGGCCGCAGTGGGCTCATTGACCAGGCGCAGCACTTCAAGGCCGGCCATCCGGCCCGCATCTTTGGTAGCCTGCCGCTGCGCGTCATTGAAGTAAGCCGGTACGGTTATCACGGCCTGTGTCACTGGCACACCGAAGAACCGCTCCGCATTTCGCTTCAGCTGCCGCAAAATGTATGCCGATATCTCCGGCGGTGTGAACTTCATTTCGCCCAGGCGGATGCGCGGCACCTCGCTGGCTTCCATGTCCTCCGCCAGCCGGAACGGAAACAACCGCAGCTCGTCCTGAATCTCTTCGATGCCCCGCCCCATTAGCCGCTTTACTGAGTAAATCACCCGCTCCGGCGTCTCGATCAGAGCTTTCCGCGCCGTATTTCCCACAGTCACCGTGGGGCGGCCGCCATCCCCCGGAACTGGATCGAGCGCCACCACTGACGGCACAAGATTCGACCCATCCACGCCCGGAATCACCACCGGCGCATCGCCCTGCATATAGGCGACCAGGGAATTCGTCGTTCCCAAGTCGATTCCAACAACGCGGCCATTCAAGGTCGATTCCGCCATGCTTCTCTTCAGGCTCCTAATGTCTCAGTAACGTCGCGAACCAGATTGCTCAAGTACCGCCGCCGGTCCAGCAGAGCCACCATCGTCCTTTGCGCGGTCAGGCGCGAGGCCGGATCGCCTGCATCCCAAACCTTCCACTGCGCTCGCAGATCCTGGTCCACCGCACCCAGCAAGCCTTCAAACTTAGTCTTTGCCTGTTCCAGATCCGATAGAAGCTGTGGGTCTTCTTCCCCCATCTTCCGCGCCATGCGCATCTCTTCCAGTTGCATGTTCAGCTCGAAAACTTCTTCCAGCAAATCGGCAGGAACCCGCGAAGGATCGCTCTGGCCTTTTCGATCTTTGCCCGCATGCTCCTCGCCAATCTCCGCGCCTTCCAGCTTCAGAAGGTATTCCGTGCGGTGCAGCGGCTCCTTCAGCGTGCGGTAGGCATCGTTCAACAGCGCCGTATCCGCCAGGCTCAACTGCCGTTCCGTCTCTGTGGCGCGGGCGAAACGATCGGGGTGGAGCTTGCGGCTCAGCCGGTGAAACTCCTGCTCCAGCGCGGACAAATCAATCTCAAATCGGCGTTCTAATCCGAACACTCGAAAAAAATCGCCCGCCGCGGCGGGCTGAATTTTGCTGCAATGTGGACAGAATAGTGTGGAATCGTTGTGTGCCACGGAGCAGGACCAGCATGCGACGGGAACCGCGGAATCGACGACATTCAGCATGACTCAACCTCACTTGCTAAACACGGCTCTGGCGGGCTAAGACGAGAACGAGGAACCGCAGCCGCAGGAGCGCGTCGAGTTTGGATTGATGAAGTTGAATCCCTGGCGCATCAGCGTTTCCTCGTAGTCCAACGTCATTCCGTGCAGATACAAGAATGATTTTGGGTCCACAAACACCCGCACGCCGTCGAACTCGTAAATCCGGTCGCGCTCGCGCGGCCCCGTATCGAATTTGATCGAGTAGGAAAGCCCCGAGCAGCCGCCGCCCATCACGCCCAGCCGCAGTCCGCCCTCTTCCGGTGACACGCCTTCTTTGGCCATGGCCACACGAATGCGCTTCACGGCCCGCTCCGTCACCTGCAGGCCCTGGCTCGAACCCGCCGGCTTGTTCTCCGCCTGCACTGGACTTGTCCGCGGCAGCGGACTCCCTTCTGCCGGCTTCGATTCTATTGTCACCATGTTTGACATGCTTGCCTTTTCATTTCCCCATCGCATGGCTCACGGTGGCGCGATTTGAACCGTCGCGCCACCTCGCAGGGAAGGGGAAGCATCTTAGTAAGCGACAGCCGCGACGTTCGCGGTCTCTGCCACGCCGTTCTTCTTCTTCCAGTCGCCGATGGCTGCGCGAATCGCATCCTCGGCCAGCACCGAGCAGTGAATCTTCACCGGAGGAAGCGAAAGCTCCTTCACGATGTCGGTGTTCTTGATCTCCAGCGCATCGCTGACGGTCTTGCCCTTGATCCACTCGGTGGCCAACGATGAGCTGGCGATGGCCGAGCCGCAGCCGAAGGTCTTGAACTTGGCTTCTTCAATCACCTGCGTCTCTGGATTCACGCGGATCTGCAGCCGCATCACGTCGCCGCACTCCGGAGCGCCCACCAGGCCCGTGCCCACTTCCGTCGAGCTCTTGTCCAGTTGGCCCACATTGCGCGGGTTGTTGTAGTGATCAATTACCTTATCGCTGTACGCCATCGTCTCTCTCCTCTGCGGGGAAGCCGCGTGTTGCAGTTCTTAGTTCAGAGTTCTTAGTTCGCAGTTCTCGGTTCTTCAGTCCGTGCCCTTCCACTGTGAACTAAGAACTGTGAACTGTGAACTTGTTCTTAATGTGCCGCCCATTGAATCTTCGTCAAATCGATGCCTTCCAGAACCATCTCGTAAAGTGGTGAAAGCTGGCGCAGATGCTTCACAATGTCGATTACCTTGGCGGCCACATAGTCCACTTCCGCCTGGGTATTGAAGCGCCCCAAACCAAATCGAATAGAACTGTGCGCCACATCGTCGCCCAGCCCCAGCGCCTTCAGCACATACGAGGGCTCCAGCGTCGCCGACGTGCACGCCGATCCGCTCGAAACCGCCACGTCGTTAATTCCCATCAACAGCGACTCACCCTCGACATACACAAAGCTCATATTCAAGTTGCCCGGCAGCCGATGCTCCCACGACCCGTTCACATGGACGTAGTCCAGTTCCGACTCAAGCTTCGCCTTCAGCCGGTCGCGCAGGCCGCGCAGGTAAGCCGCCTCTGTATCCATCTCGGCGTAGGCAATCTCGCAAGCCTTGCCGAGACCAACGATGCCCGGAACATTCAGCGTCCCCGACCGCATGCCGCGCTCGTGCCCGCCGCCGTCAATTTGCGCCGCAATCTGTACGCGGGGGTTGCGCCTCCTCACATACAGCGCGCCCACGCCCTTGGGCCCATAAATCTTGTGCCCGGAAAGCGACAGCACGTCAATGTTGTCCGCAATCACGTTCACCGGAACCTTGCCCACCGCCTGCACCGCGTCGGTGTGGAAGATGACACCCTTCTCATGGCACAGCTTGCCGATCTCGCGGATTGGCTGCAATACGCCGATCTCGTTGTTAGCCGCCATGATCGTAACCAGGATGGTTTTGTCGTCAATCGCCCGCTTCAAGTCTTCCAGATCGATGAGCCCATCGGCCTTCACCGGAAGATAAGTCACGCGGTAGCCGTTCTTCTCAAGGCGCTTGCAGGTGTCCAGAATGGCCTTGTGCTCGGTGACCTGGGTAATGATGTGGTTGCCGCGCTCGCGATACATCTCCGCGATGCCTTTGAGGGCCAGGTTGTTGCTCTCCGTCGCGCCCGAAGTGAAAATGATCTCCTTGGCGGTTGCCCCAATCAGCTTGGCAATCTGCTCACGCGCCGTCTCCACGGCTTGCTCCGCTTCCCACCCAAACGAGTGGTTCCGGCTCGCGGCGTTTCCAAACTTGCTGGTGAAATAAGGCATCATCGCTTCCAGAACTCGCGGGTCCAGCGGACTGGTAGCGTGATTATCCATATAAATCGGCAAACTAACGCCCGCAGGTGCTTCCACTGTGCTCGTAAAGGTGCTCATTCCGGTCTCCATCCTCATCGATGTTCTGCCCCGCTCATTGCGGAGGGGAAAATCGTTATAGCGTCAAGTCTCTTACAACGTAAGTGAAACCAACCCATGAGACTCGCGTGTCCGTCCCGCAGGTTGTTCGTGCTCTGCCAAATCCTGAATACTGATACTCTTCAACACCCCGGCGATAGTGTCGTTCACTCGCGCCAATGGCTCCTTGATCGTGCAACTTGGCGTCAACTCGCAACTCTTGGCGCCCTTCGTGCACGAGGTAATGAAAAATGGCCCGTCAATCGCGTGTATCACCTCGTAGGCCGAGATCTCGCGCGCTTCCCGCGCCAGGGCATAGCCCCCATTCATTCCCGCATGGGACCGTAGTAGCCCATTCTTGGTCAGCAACTGCAGGATCTTGGCCAGCAATTGCGGTGGAATCCCATAAGCGTCAGCAACATCCTTAGCGCTCAGCGCAGGCATTTCGGGGTGCTCGGCCAGGTACTTGAGCGCCATCAGCCCGTAATCTGCTTTCTTTGTAAGCTTGAGCATTGAATATCCGACTTCTTCGGTCCGTGTTCAGTATACGACCAATTCTGTCGGAATTTCAAGCTCGCTCGACTGTCTGTCCCACTCCTTAACGAAGAATCTGAGGCCACGAATCAAAGATTCAATAAATACACGTTTTAAATTCTCGAAAAGACCGCTACAATCTGGCGGAAAGAGTACTTGATCCAAACAATTCCGAAGCGATGGCCACCATCTGCAAACACCCCAGGGTACGAATCGTTTCCCGGCACGAAGACGCTGAATTTGTCGAGTGCCTGGAGTGTGGCGAAGTCTTTGACTCCGAAGAATTCCGCGACATGGAGATTGAAGAAACCGCCGAACCAGAGGAAGCCCCGAACGACTACTAAGCCCCTCCTCCAATTGGCTCGCAAGCTCTTGCAACGAGACAGCTCACTTGCCGCCTGTCCCGCTGGCCCCTTGCGCGCCAGCTCGCCTCGATGCGGTCCACGCATAATGCACGCCCGAAACCACGGTCAGCACCATCGTTGCGCCCAACGCAACCGAGCTGAGGTTTGCGACCCACTTAGCCGCGTCCAGTTGATGCAGCAGCACTGCCGCCACCGCACTCACCTGCACCAGGGTATTTGCCTTGCCAAACAGGCTAGGACTGAACTCCCGTCTTCCGGCCGCTGCGTAAAGAATGGCCGCCACCACCAGGATCCCCACATCTCGGCCGAAAACCAGCACCGTCACACGCGCCGGAATCAGCCCCATGTGCGTCAGCACCAGGAACAGTGTGCTCAACAGGAGTTTGTCGGCCACCGGGTCAAGATACTCTCCCAGCATCGACCGCTGCTTCAGCACTCGCGCCAGCATTCCGTCCAGCGCATCCGTCAAACCCGCCACCACAAAGAGGCCAAACCCGAGCCCAAAATGCCCTTCCCAAATTGCCGCCACCAGAATCGGCGCCAGGCAAATGCGCATCAGCGTCAGTAGATTTGGAGCCGTGCGGAACGCGTTCAATAGGCTGTTCGAATCGTCGGACATGGCAGCATGGGTCGTCGGGAGATCCGCGCCTTCCACTTAACGCCTGATTGGCCCGTTGGAGCAAGTCAAATCATACTAATGGCATTCAGTCTCTTGCGGAGGATGGGCCTTCGCCAGTTCACGATGGTACAACATTTCATTGGATCGCGATGGCCCCATCTTTCCCTGACGCCACGATCCTGATAAACTCAAAGATGTTGGTTTTACAGGCGCGTAGCTCAGTTGGTTAGAGCGCTTCCTTGACACGGAAGAGGTCGCTGGTTCGAGTCCAGTCGTGCCTACCATAAATGACTTAGAATGAACATCTTAAATTAGAAAACTCTTCATTTGACCTCCTGCCGGCGTGTTACACCGTTGGATCAAGTAATCCGAAAAACTCGAGTTGAATGGCGGATATTGAGCACCAGACTCATGCAGAAACATGAGCTTAAAGAACTGTGTCGACGATACGGTTTAGTTCGCCTCATGAAGCAAAGCGAGTGCGGTGCGTTGTCGATGGAGCATAGCCTAAGAATATACCTCGTGGCATAGCCGCGATGGCTAACCTTGGCTGGTTACCCTCACCTTTTAAACAGGACCGGGTCTGCCGGTCGGTTTCGCGTACTATCCCAGGAAAATCCGATGTCGACATTTCCCAAACCGTGAAATAGCAGGCCGACACCGTCACGACGATCGAGGGCCATCTCCGGCTGCGCAAGGCGGGGGCGCAGCATTACTCGGGGTACTAGCCTGCATATCTCACACGCCGCCTGTTGAAGGGGAGAGTCTGGAAGCAAAAATATAGCTGGAAAGGCCGTCTTTTCTGTGGCATAACTACGTTATCGAGACGGGTTATGGCCGAGGAA
>JBEKZG010000017.1:0-16816 GCA_049510095.1 Occallatibacter sp. | reverse complement strand
CAAAATGGACTCCGAAGATCCTCGACATCCTCAAGAAGAAGAACGTCAAAGGCACGTTCTTTCTCATCGGCGCCGAAGCCGCTGAAAGCATCGGTCTCATGCAGCGGATCAAGCGCGAAGGCCACGAGATCGGCAACCACACCTACACCCATCCAGACATCGCCGAAATCTCGTCCCAGCAGCTCGACCTCCAGATCAAGCTCACTGAGCGTCTATTCGCCAGCAAGCTTGGCGTCCAGCCGCTCTACTTCCGTCCTCCCTACGACATCGACGAAGAGCCTGAAACCGACGACCAGGCTCAGCCAATCCCTTCCATCCAGAACGACGGCTACATCATCATCGGCTCTAAAATCGATACCGACGACTGGAACGAGCATCCCCACAAATCTCCCGCGGAAATCACGGCCTCCGTCCTGTCACAGTTAGAAATCATGAAGACCAAGCCGCAGTTCCGCGGCTCCATCATCCTCATGCACGACGGCGGCGGCGACCGCTCGCCCACCGTAGCCGCCTTGCCCGTCCTCATTGACTCTCTCCGCGCCCACGGCTACACCATCGTCCCCGTGTCTCAGCTCATGGGCAAGACCACCGCTGAAGTCATGCCCCCGCTCACCTTCTGGCAGTTCCTGCGCGCCGTGCCCGATTCGCTGGCCTTCTCCGGCGTGCAATTCATCGGCGCATTCATTGCAATGGTCTTCTTCCTCGGCGACATCCTCATGAGCGGGCGCCTGGTCGTCATCGGCATCTTCGCTGTTATAGACCGCCTGCACCGTCCGCACCCGCCGGCCACGCCCGGCTACAATCCCCGCGTCGCCGTCCTTATCCCCGCCTTCAAAGAAGAAACCGTAATCGTCCGCACCATCCGTTCCGTCCTCAACTCCGATTACAAGAACCTCCACATTATCGTCATCGACGACGGCTCTCCCGATCGCACCTATGAAGTCGCCACCCAGGCTTATGCGGCGGAGATCGCCGCTGGCCGCGTCCAGGTCCTCACCAAGCCCAATGGCGGCAAAGCCGCGGCCCTCAACTTCGCCCTCGATCGCCTCGAAGAAGAAATCTACGTCGGCATCGACGCCGACACCGTCATCGCCGCCGACGCCATCTCCAAGCTCATCCCTCACTTCCAGGATCCGCGCATCGGCGCCATGGCTGGCAACGCCAAAGTCGGCAACCGCGTCAATCTCTGGACCCGCTGGCAGGCCCTCGAATACATCACCAGCCAGAACTTCGAGCGCCGCGCCCTCGACCTCTTCCACGTCGTCACCGTAGTCCCCGGAGCCATCGGCGCATGGCGCACCGCGCCCGTCAAAGCCGCCGGTGGCTATCCCCTCAACACCGTCGCTGAAGATGCCGACCTCACCATGAACCTCCTCGAGCAGAGCTTCTGGGTCAACTATGAAGACCGCGCCCTAGCCTTTACCGAGGCGCCCATCGATATGAAAGGCCTCATGCGCCAGCGCTTCCGCTGGTCCTTCGGCACACTCCAGGCCATCTGGAAGCATCGCGCCGCCTTCATCCGCAACAAGGCCATGGGCCTCTTCGCGCTGCCCAACATCCTCATCTTCCAGATGTTTCTGCCCCTGGTCTCGCCGTTCATCGATCTCATGTTCCTCACCGGCGTCGGCACCTTCTTCGTCAATCGCTTCTATCATCCCGATTCAGCCTCCTCCGCCAGCCTCCAGAAGCTGTTGGTCTTCTTTCTCGGCTTTCTCATCCTCGACTTCGTCACCTCCTCGCTGGCCTTCTCACTCGAACGCCGCCACCCCGCCAACAAGGGCGACGGCTGGCTGCTCTTCCACATCTGGCTGCAACGCTTCGCCTACCGCCAGGTCTTCTCCATAGTCCTGTTCAAAACCCTGAAGCGCGCCATAGACGGCAAGCCTTTCAACTGGGACAAAATCCAGCGCACCGCCAAAATGTCCAAAGCCACCGAAGCCCTGACCGAAACGCCATGAGCTCGGGACGGAGGAAGGGAAGGCGTTGTGATTTATCACGAAGTATTGAAGAGAGACCGTGCAGAGATCGAACTGCTCTTATCCATCGGGAGAAAGTCCGACATTCAGGATGCCTTGCTCAGTGCCGCTTACTATGATCCGGAATGGCGCTGGGTTCAAGGACAGTGTCTCAACTATTTGAAACACTCTGATCCAGATATCCGATACATAGCCGCCACATGCCTTGGGCATGTTGCCAGAATTCATCGCCAATTAGATATCGAGTTGGTTCTGCCCCGACTGCATGAGCTAAGAGCTGATCCCTTGGTCTCAGCTGGGGTGAACGATACCTTGGACGACATCGAGTTCTTCTTGAAATTCCAATAGGCGATAATTCCACTGATGCCCCAACTCCCCAAAATCGAACTCCATCTCCACCTCGACTGCTCCCTAAGCTATAAAGCCGTCCAGCACCTAGCCCCGCACATCACGCAGCAGGAATACGACACTGAATTCGTAGCCCCCAACCAATGCGCCAGCCTGGCCGACTTCCTAACCCGCGCCCCCCGCGGCTTCCAGCTAATGCAATCCGAAGACGCCCTCCGCATAGTCACCGAAGACGTCTTTGAGCAGCTATCCCGCGACCGCGTCCTCTACGCCGAAATCCGCTTCGCCCCGCTCCTCCATCTACTCAACGGCCTCACGCCAGAATCGGTTGTCTCCACCATCGACCGCGCGACGGAACACTGCATCCGCGACACCGGCATCGAAGCCCGCCTCATCCTCTGCACGCTCCGCCACTTCAATGAAGCCCAAAGCCTTCAAACCGCCCAGCTAGTCCATCAATTTCAAGGCACCCGCGTAGCCGCCCTCGACATAGCCGGCGACGAAGCCGGCTTCTCCATCGACGCCCACGTCCCAGCCTTCCGCTATGCCATCGTCAACGGCCTCAATCGCACCGCCCACGCCGGGGAAGCCAGCGGCCCGTCCAGCGTCTGGGAAACCCTCCGCGAATTTCAGCCCACCCGCATCGGCCACGGCGTCCGCAGCATAGAGGACCCAACTCTCGTCGACCACCTAGCCGACCACCGCATCCATTTAGAAGTCTGCCCCACCAGCAACGTGCAAACCCGCACCTGCCTCACTTACGAGGACCATCCAGTCGATCGTCTCTATCGCGCCGGCGTTTCGCTAGGGATAAGCACCGACACACGCACCATCACCAACGTCACTCTTGAGAAGGAGTACGCCAGCCTCCGCCACCATTTCCAATGGACCGACGATGACTTCGAAGCCTGCAATCGCGAGGCCCTCCACACAGCATTCATCGACGAGTCAACCCGCGCCCGCCTGATCGCCCAGCTCAGCGCAATCTGAGCCCGGCACTGAGACAATGCAACCGCCTCGGGCACCAAGCCATCTCACCCCCGAGGAGGCAAACCATGCCCACTGCAACCGCGAAGAAAAGCTCCACGCGCAAGTACTCACCGGCCGCAGGTGCAAGCGTAGAGCGCGAAATGAAGGCCATGAAGGAAGGGAAGCTCAAGAGCGGACGCAGCGGCAAGACCGTTACCAATCCGAAACAGGCCATCGCCATCGGTCTTTCCGAAGCCAGAAAAGAGGGCAAGAAGGTCCCGCCGCCCAAAGCGTAGCCGACATCGGGTCCAGCTATTTCGCCGGCTTCGCCACCGTGTTGCTCTGCGCGTACACAGCCTTGTACTGCGGCCAGGTAATCGGAATCGGCTCCACCTTCATGTTGGGGAACGCGGTCGGAATCGGCTCCTCTTTGAACTTCGACCAGTTGATAGGGAACTTCGACCAATCGACAGGCAGCAATTCCAGTCCCGGGTAAAGGTTCTGCGCAATCTGTGTCCCGGGCGGCTGTGCGCCGATGCTCGATGCCGGAGGGCGCACAATCATCTCCGGGTCAACAGGCGGCGCGCCAAACTGCCGCCACTGTCGCCCCAACTTTTCGAATGACCCCGTCCCCGGCGGAACCACCAACTTCAGCGGCTCACCCGGCGTAATCTGCCACACAGGTGGCCCCTTGCTGAAATCCTTCTGCTGCAGAAACACACTGGGCGGGTTCTGACCCTGTTTGTCCGGATTTGCCGTGTCCCGGTTCGCATTGTCCGGATTAGCCGGAACAGGCGTCGACGACTGGCAGAACAGGTGTACTCCAGAACAAAGAAGTAACGCGGCTGAGGCAACTCGCATCGCACCCCCCGCACTTTGAGACGCCTTCGGTTTCGAATTGTACCGCTGCTCTCTCGCATTTCGCATAATGATCACTGTTCTTGATCTCGGACCAACTTAGTCGTATATTAAACAAGGACCAATTCAGTCGGATATTTGTTGGCTGTCGTTCCGTATCGTTCTGCATGTCGAGTTTCTGTTGTTCACCGGGCCTTATGATGCCTCATCACCGGCTGCAAAGCTCAAGCCAATCAGAGTGATTCAAATCACATGAAAGCCGACTAAACCAGTCGTACGTTGAAAGAGGACTGATTCAGTCGGATATGGGGCCGATTGATCCCCATCGCAGATCGGCCCAATTCAGGGAGTGTCGTTCGTGAAACAGCGTTCCATCTTCGCCCTATTCCTTCTCGCTTTAGCTGGCCCTCTCGCTTGCCCTCTCGTCGGTCAAGCTCCTTCGCTCCTGGCCGCCCCGGCCTTCACCATCGCCGGAATCGTCCACGACGCAAACGGCGGCCGCATCCCCAACGCCCACGTCACCATCCTCCCCGCCAATCAGCCCGCACATGAAGCGTCCACCGGTCCGCAGGGCGACTTCCGCGTCACCGTCCCCACTTCCGGTAGCTTTCAGATCCAAGTCGCAGCCAACGGCTTCGCGCCCCTGGCAGTTTCAGCGGATCTCACCGGCTCCCAACCCTCGGCCAGCCTCGACTTGACCCTCCAAATCGCCGTCAGCGCACAAACCGTCGAAGTCACCGCTGAATCCCTGGCTGCTGAAACCACCAGCACGCAACTGGGCGAAACGCTCGACGCAAAGAAGATGGAGAGCGTGCCCCTCAACGGCCGCAGCTTTACCGATCTAATGGCCGTGCAACCCGGCATCGTCCCCACCAGCACGGCCCAGCCCGGCGCCGTCGTGATGACCGGTGTCGCGACAACGCCCCCATCCGGCAATGCCAATCCCGGCAACCTTTCCATCAGCGGCCAGCGTGAGGCATCGAACGGCTTCAGGGTGAACGGCAGCGACGTCGAGGAAGACGTCAACATGGGCACTTCCATCGTTCCCAATCTCGACTCCATCTCCAGCTTCCGCGTCCTCACCAGCAACTTCGACGCCGAATACGGCAACTCCTCGGGTGGCCAGGTCCTCGTTGTCACCAAGTCCGGGGGAGCGCAGCTCCATGGCTCCGTCTTCGAATTTCTCCGCAACACGGCCCTCGACGCCCGCAACTATTTCTCCCAAAACCGCGCCGCCTACCGCCAGAATCAATACGGCGCGACCATCGGCGGAACGCCCTTCCGCAAATCCATCGCCCTCTTCGCCGACTACCAGGGAACCCGCCTCACCGAAGGCATCGACACCGGTGACATCGCCGTTCCCTCCACCGCCGAGCGCGGCGGCGACTTCAGCGATGCAGTTTCGTCGTTTACCACCACGGCTACTGTTAACGGACAAAAATACACGGTTCCTACAACGGTTAGTGGCTCGAATTGCCTCACGTGTCTTGCCCCGCACGTCCTTACGCCCCAACTCGGGTACCCAGTTTGGGCGGGAGAGCCTTATTACTTTACGGCCGGAGAGAATTATGTTGCTGGAGCCAATGGCCAGCAGACCATAGAGACTTATCCATCCTCCTGCACCTCTTCCACCCAGTGCGTCTTCCCAAACGCGCAGTTTCCCCAACCGAACGCTCAGATTCCGCAATCTGGATGGTCCGCGCCCGCCAGGTACCTGCTGGCCTCGATCCCTCAACCCAATGCCGGAACCGCCCTGTTTGAAACTGCTTCCCAGCTCGAAACCCTGAACGACGACAAGGGCGCGCTGCGCATGGATTGGACCCACGGCAAGGGCACGCTGACCGCTTACTACTTTGTCGACAGCTACTCGCTGGACAACCCCTATCCCACCGGCACCGGGGGGGCCAGCGTGCCCGGATTTGACGCCACGTCGAACGGTCTCGCACAGCTCGCCAGCCTTGCCCACAGCCAGACCTTCGGCGACACCACCCTCAACGAGTTCCACCTCAGTTACATGCGCAACGCCAACTCCGTCGGCCAGCCCGCCGGGGGTGTCGGCCCCTCCTTGGTCTCACAAGGGTTTTCCGGGATCGTAGCTCTCCAACCCTCCACCGAAGGCATCGCCAACGTGGCCTTCAACGACTTCACCCTCGGCGTCGACACCACCGCCCTCGTCCAATACGAAAACATTTACGAAATCAGCGACACCTTCTCCCGCATCTGCGGCAAGCACGGCCTCAAGTTCGGCGCGGAGGCCCACACCAATCAGATCGACACCCACCCCAACGTCGTCTTCAACGGCAGCTTTTCCTTCAACGGCTCGGAGACCGGCGTCGATTTCGCCGACTTCCTCCTCGGCGTCACTTCCAGCTATACCCAGGGCCAGGCCGGAAGCTTTTACAACCGCAATCTCTATCTCTCCGCCTTCGCGCAGGACAGCTGGAAGGTCACCCCTCAGCTCACCTTCAACTACGGCCTGCGCCTCGACCGCATCCGCCCCTGGCTCGAGAAGTACAACCAGCTTCAAACCCTGGTCCAGGGCGAGCAATCGCAAGTCTTCCCCGGCGCGCCCCTCGGCCTCGTCTTTCCCGGCGACCCCGGCGTCCCGCGCTCGCTCGCTCGGGCCCGTCCCGATTTCGCCCCTCGCGCCGGCATCGCCTACACGCCGGCCGCCAACACACCCTGGCTGCGCCGCCTCACCGGCGCAAGCGGCCAAACGAGCATCCGTCTGGGCTATGGCATCTTCTACACCGCCTATGAAGGCCTCTCCGCCGGCATCATGAGCGCCAATCCACCCTACGGCTACACCTACACCTCCGCCGCTCCGCCGCTGTTCGACACACCCTTCACTGTCGCCGCCACCGGCGCAAATGCGGGTCAGCGTTTTCCGCTGCAAAAGGTCGCTTTCGGCGCCAGCCGCTCCAACCCCAACGACTCGGTGAACTGGTCCCAGTTCGAGCCCCTCGTCGGCATCCCCGCCGTTGATCCCCGGGACGTCACCCCCTACGCCCAGCACTGGATGGCCAGCATCGAACGCCAATTTGCCACATCCACCCTCGCCACCCTCAGTTACGTCGGCACAAACTCCCACCACTTGCTGGTCCTTGAAGAAGCCAACCCCGCCAATCCCGCGCTCTGCCTGTCTCTTGGAACGGCCGTCTGCGGCCCGTTCAACGAGCAGGCCGCCCGCACTGTCTTCGGTCCGGCCTTCGGCTCTGTCGAAGAGCAGCGCACCATCGCCAATGCCAACTACAACGCCCTCGAAGCCACCCTCAACCACCGCGCCCACGGTCTCGACGTTCTCCTGAGCTACACCTGGTCCAAATCCATCGACCAGTCCGGCGGGCTCCCCGAGCCCGTCAACCCCGTCAACCCCACCCTCAGCCGCGCCCTTTCCGCCTTCGACCTGCGCCAAAACTTCGTCGGCAGCTTCCAGTACGCATTCCCGGAGCCCAAGTCAGGAGGCGCGTTCCATGCAATAGCCGCGGGCTGGGCCCTCTCCGGCATAGCCCGCTTCACCTCGGGATTGCCCGTGACACTCCTCAATAACAACGACACATCGCTCCTCGGAACCATCCCCAACGGCATCAACAACAACGGCGTAGATACCCCCGCCTGGTCCGGCCGCTCGCTCTCCATCCACACCAACCCGCGCGGCAACCGGCCAGTTTTCGACGCCTCCCAGCTAACACTCCCAGCCTTGGGAACCATGGGCAGCGCCCGCCGGCGCTTCTTCTCCGGGCCCGGCAGCGACAACGTCGACGCCACGCTCGCCCGCACCCTCTTCGTGCAGGACGGCCGCGCTCTCGAACTCCGTGCCGAGGCCTTCAATCTGGCCAATCACGCCCAGTTCTTCGGCCCCTCCACCGTCGAAGGCAACATCTCCTCGACTACCTTCGGCCAGGCCGTGAGCGTCATGCCGCCAAGGCTAACGCAGCTAGCCCTTCGCTACCGCTTCTGACTGCGGGGTAGGCCGCGAATTCATCCCCGGCAAATCGACGATCAAAAAGGCCGCGAAAACATTGGCGCGGGGCAAGCCTGCGCGGCTGTTCGATCTCAGGCCATTGAATCCCGCCGGGCAAGAGCTGCAGCCGCCGAGGTCGCGCTCAACTGCTGCCTCAGACTGCCGGCCAGCTCAGCCATCACGCGGAGCTTATCTGCCAGCGAGGGCGGCACCTCACTGCTGGAGACTGCCAGCTGCGACTGCAGCAGCAACCCGGCAACTGTGGTTTTCAGTTCACTTACGATGGCCGCCGCCGCCGCCCGGCGCGCCAGCATCTGCTCGCGGTCGCGCCGATGCAGCGCTGCTCGAATCTCGCGAATCAGCCGCGCCGCTCCGGACAGAGCGAAGTTGATTTGTAAGGGGATAGCCAGCCCCGCGTTTGCCCAGATCACATCGGCGGCGGAAGGGTCGCACTCGGCCATGGTTTCATCCACTACCACGACGGCAAACTCGGAGCGGCGGAGCGCGGGCAGTGCGGCCTTGCGTCCCTCCGCCACTTCAACTTTCATGCCCAGTTGCGCGCCCACCACCTCAGCGCAGTTCCGCGCGCCTTCCACTCCGGTCACAATCAAGATGCTCATTGGAAGCTCCTAAAAGCAGTTGTCAGTTATCAGCGATGAGTTTTCAGTTGTAAGTTGTCAGTAGCCGGGGGGGCATGCTATCAGGCCAATTGTCCGAAAACAGCTCGACCTATTTGTAACATCGAGGCGACCCGGAAGACTGATAACTTACAACGGACAACTTACAACTGAAAACTGCGTTTCAGTCTTCCTGCAGCGGGTCGGCGATGCCGTATTCCTTCAGCTTGCGGTAGAGGGTGGTCTTGCCGATGCCGAGCAGCCTGGCCGCCTGTAGCTTATCCCCATTCAGCTTGCGAATGGCTCCCAGAATGGCCTGCCGCTCAAGATCGGCCAGCGTGGTCACGGCAGCCTGTGCCGCGACCTGTGCCGGTTCGATCCGGGTGGAGTCTGCGTGGCGCGCCGCCAGGCCTTGCTGTTGAAGCTGGGTGGACAGGTCTCCCAGATGCAGCACAGGGCCCGAAGAGAGCGCGCACGCCCGCTCCACCGAGTTCTCCAGTTCGCGCACATTGCCCGGCCAGTCGTGGCGCATCATGGTGCGCAGAGCCTCGTCGCTCAAGGTGAACTTGGTGCCGTGTTCGCGGCTGATGCGGTCAAGAAAGTGCGCCGCCAGCAGTGGGATGTCTTCGCGGCGCTCGCGCAGGGACGGAAGCCGCAGGTTAACCACGTTGAGCCGGTAAAAGAGATCCTTGCGGAAGGTGCCCTTTTCCACCATCTCCGCGAGATCGCGGTTGGTCGCGGCCACAATGCGCGCCCGGATGGCGACGCGGTGGGTGGCCCCTACCGGACGGACTTCCTTTTCCTGCAGTGCCCGCAGCAGTTTGGCCTGCAGATCGAGCGTCAGCTCGCCGATCTCATCCAGAAAAACAGTGCCCCCCTCGGCCGAAACCAGCAGTCCTTCTTTCGAGTGATTGGCCCCGGTGAAGGCGCCCTTCACGTAGCCGAAGAGCTCGCTTTCAATCAGGGTCGGGACCAGCGATCCGCAATCCACCGGCAGGAAAGGCTTCTGCGCGTTGGGCCCGTAGGCATGGATGGTCCGCGCCACCAGTTCCTTGCCGGTACCGCTTTCCCCCAGCACCAGCACCGGGTGCGAGGACTGCGCCACCTTCGAAAGGATGCGGTAGAGCTTTTCCATTTCGCCGGAACGCCCGATCATGGCTCCCAGGCCCTGTGAGAGCCGCAGCCGCTCCCGCAACTGCCGGCTGGCGGTGTCGGTGGTAAAGCTCGTGGCGGCGCGATCCAGAACCGTTGACAACTCGTCCATGGCGAAGGGTTTGGTCAGGTAGTCCGAGGCCCCGCAGCGCATCGCCTCCACGGCCGCGTTCACCGATCCTGTTGCGGTCATGGCGATCACCGCGGTCTGGGGGTAGAGCAGCTTCACTTCGGAAACCATCTCCAGGCCATTGGTGCTCCCGTAAGGCAGGTTGACGAGCAGAATATCGGCCGCGCGGCCCCGCAGCAGGCTCCGCGCATGGACCATGTCGCCTGTACTCTCCACCGCGTAGCCGAGGCTGGCGGCAATCTCCGCGCAGGCCGACCGCACCGCCTGGTCTGCATCCACGACCAGCAGGTGCAGACGCACCGCCGGCTCCGCAAGTAGGGGGACAAACTCCATGATTCTCATGCCTGGTTTCGTGACTGCTACTGTTGCGAGCATTGTATTCGCCTCTTACTCTCTGAGTTTGTGTGATTGGGCACACTCGATTAGGCCCGCGTCACGCAGTGGAAGTTCCCGCTTCGCCAGACTTACGCACTTCCCGCCTGTTCCGAAGGCAAACCCTTAAAACCAGCCATTAGCTGCCAGCCTTCTGCCTCTGGCTTTTTTCCCCGTTTTGCCTGTTGTTTCGACTGCCCCATAAAAGGCTGGAAGCTGAGAGCCGGCGGCGATCAAGGTGACACCCGCCCCCGGATTCCCGCCACGTGCCTCGCTTCCGCACCGGCCCAGCCCAGCGTTCAGCGCCTCCGAACGGGAAGCTCGACGATGAAACGAGCTCCTCCTGCATCGCGGTTGAGCGCCACAATTTGGCCGCCCGCCGCTTCCAGGATTGACCGGGTAATGGACAAGCCAAGGCCGCGATGGGTTGCGGGCCATGTTCCATCTTTGGATAAGTCGCTTGACCGGGTTGTGTAGCCGGCAATGAATATCTCCTCCAGCGCCTCGAGTGAGATTCCGGAGCCGTTGTCCTCCACTGTGAGCACCAGCCAGGGAGTTTCGTCCGCTCCGTTATGGAACTCATGCAGCTCAAGCGCGATCCGCCCGCCAGGCGGCGTTGCCTCGGCGGCGTTCTTCACCAGATTCACCAGAATCCGGGTCAGATCCTCTCCTGTCAGCATCACCGGCAAAGCGCTGCCATCAATCTTCATGGTGAGCGGGAGTGCCGGTCCGGCCAGCGCTGCCAGCAGGTTCCGGTTGGCCGTCAGTTCGGCTGCGAAGTTGTCGATCAGCGGAGCGGGCAAGGGCTCAAAAGCCTGGAAGCCGGCCGCCCTTCCAGGTTCCGCCGCGGCCCAGAACCCTTCCGAGGGCCGAGGGGCGCTGAGCAACAGACTGCCTCGCGGCGTCTCGCGAGTGTCATCGCGGGTATCATTATTTGTGTCTAAAGCCACCAGCTTTTCCACCAGGCGGCGGCTGGCTGCGGCCACCAGCCGCAGTTCGCTTCCATAGCGGAGAAACGGGGGTTCAAGCACACCCGGTTCCTCCAGCAAGTCGCAATACAGGGTGAGTGCGGTGACCATATTCCTGGCGTCATGTGCCACCGCGGCCAAACTCTCACCCTTGCCGCGCGCTGCTGCCAACGTCTCCACCACTGCTTCCACCCGCTTCCGTTCCATTTCATCCGATTGCGTCTTTACTTCAGTCAATCCTGTCTGCTGCATGGCCGTTCCTCTTTCCGCTCCAGTTCGTTTCCGCTCCGGTTCCGATCTGTCTCCGCCGCCTTTTTATCCCCGATCCCTGTCACCCCACTCCTGGCCCCCGCGACTGCCTTGTCCGCCTTTCTCATTCCCGCCTTGATCCCGTTCTTGCCCTCTTCTATTACACGTTGGGTGCCAAACCAGAACGCATTCGCTAAGATCCTGATAAGGGAATGGCTTACCCGCAGTCTTGTGGAAAGCCGCACGTCGCCCCATCGGGGCGTTACGTCCCGAAACGGAACACCCCCTCCGCCGAAAGACGAGCCAATACATTTGTTTTCACCCGCTTACCTCGTCATTCCCGTTCCGGGCCGCGCAACTCCCTCATTCCCGTCCTGAAACCGGCTCCCAATACCGCCTACCCTCCCCGGCTGGAACCCGCTCCCGTACAATCTCGCTATGAAAGATTTCTTCCGCCCTGGGGGCCGGACCACCAGCCAGCTTCGCCCCGTCTCTCTTGTTCCCGATTACGTCCAGACCGCCGAGGGATCGGTGCTGGTTTCCATGGGCAACACCCGTGTCCTGACCAACGCCACCATCGAGCAAGGAGTCCCCGGCTGGCTGCGCAACTCCGGCCGCGGCTGGGTCACGGCCGAGTACGCCATGCTCCCCCGCTCCACCGCGACCCGCACTCCTCGAGAAAGTGAACGCGGCAAGATCGGCGGCAGGACGCATGAAATCCAGCGCCTCATCGGCCGCAGTCTGCGCTCGGTTGTCGACATGCACGCCCTGGGCGAGCGCACCGTGATCCTCGACTGCGACGTGATCCAGGCCGACGGCGGCACGCGCACCGCGGCCATCACCGGCGCGGCGGTGGCGCTGGCTCTGGCATTGAACGCCCTGGTCGCCGCCGGGACCCTCAAGGCATCGCCGCTCAAGCAGCTGGTCGCCGCCACCTCAGTGGGCATCGTGGGCGGTGTCGAGCTGCTTGACCTCTGTTATGAGGAGGATTCGCAGGCCGAGGTCGACATGAATGTCGTCATGACCGCCGACGGAGGCCTGATCGAAACCCAAGCCACAGCCGAGAAGGGAAGTTTCTCGCGGAAGCAGCTGAACAGCCTCATCGATCTCGCCGAAGCGGGACTAAAGGAAATCTTCAATGCGCAGCGGGCGGTGCTCGCGCGGTAGTGAATCCGGTTCCCGTACAAAACCTGAGTGGCGAAACCGATTCGTGGGAATCGCGTTTTATCCGAAGCGATGACGTCCGTGCTACCCTGTTTTCGATCTGAAAAGCTCGCCGTACAGCGCCAGCTTTCCCCAAAGTTCCGAAGGAGAACGACCATGTCCCTGCGCATCAACGACACCGCCCCCGACTTCACCGCCGAAACCACCCGCGGCACCATCCACTTCCACGATTGGATTGGCGACGGCTGGGCCGTGCTCTTCTCGCACCCCAAGGACTTCACGCCCGTCTGCACCACCGAGCTGGGCTACATGGCCGGTCTCGCGCCCGAGTTCGAAAGGCGCAATACCAAGATCATCGGGCTCAGCGTCGACCCCATCATGAATCACGCCAAGTGGGCCAAGGACATAGAAGAGACGCAGGGCCACGCCGTCACCTTCCCCATGATCGGCGACCCCGAACTCAAGATCGCCAAGCTCTACGACATGCTGCCGGCCGAGGCGGGCGATACCTGCGAAGGCCGCACGGCCGCCAACAACGCCACCGTGCGCACGGTCTTTGTGGTCGGCCCGGACAAGAAGATCAAGCTCACGCTCAGCTATCCCATGAGCACCGGCCGCAATTTCGACGAGATTCTCCGCGCGCTGGACTCGATACAGTTGACCGCCAAGCACAAGGTGGCCACCCCGGCGAACTGGCAGGAAGGCGACGACGTGATCATTCTTCCGGCTGTCTCCGACGAGGAGGCCAAGGCCAAGTATCCCGACGGATGGCGCGCGCCCAAGCCCTACCTGCGCATCGTCGCGCAACCGAAATAATGCATACTGACCAACAAAGCCGGGTGCCCCGATCTGGAATTTGAGACCGGGGAAGCTGAAGGCCGAAAGCTAGAAGCTGCTCTATCGCAGCATTCCCGCCAGCAGCAGCGTAGTCCCCAGCCCGGCCACCGACAGCACCGTCTCCATCACCGACCAGGTGGCCAGCGTGTCCTTCACTTCCAGCTTGAAGAACGACTGGATCATCCAGAACCCAGGATCGTTCACGTGCGAGAGAATCAGCGAGCCGGTCCCGGTGGCCAGCACCAGCAGTTCCGGCCGCACTCCTGAGTGACCCGCCAGGGGCGCAAGCACCGCCGAAGCAACAGCCATTGCCACCGTGGCCGATCCCATGGAGACACGCACCACCGCGGCCAGCACCCACGCGAGCACCAGCGGCGGCATGTGCGCGCCGAGCGCAAGACTCACCGTAGCCTGCGCCGCGCCCGAATCGCGCAATATCCCGCTCAGTCCTCCCGCGGCAGCCAGAATCACCAGCACATTGGCAATAGGCTCAAACGATTCGCTGGTCAGTTGCCGCAGCAGTTCGCGCCCATGATGTTGTCCCGTCTGGATATGCGGTCCCAGCGCCATCAACGCCACCAGCACCGCGATCAGCAGCGCAATATCCGGGCTGCCCACAAAGTGCAGCGCCTGGTTAACAGGGCTGCCAGGCCCGGCGATCGAGTCGGCCCAACTGCCCAGAAAAATCAGCGCTATCGGCAGCAAAACCGCCCCCGCCGCCCGGACAGGTCCGGCAGGGGAGGGAACAGCGTTCGAGGCAATTTTCGTATGCCCCGCCGCTGCCTCCTCGCGCCGCTCAATCTGCAACTCCTCATCGTGAGTCGGCGCAAACAGCGTCGCCCCTTCGTCCACTGCCTGCGCTGGCAACTTTGCCTGGCGCTTGTCCCATCGCCGAATCAGGAACCAGCCAAGCCCCGGCCCGGCCAGCACTGCAGCAGGCAATCCCACCACCAGCCCCCACAAAATGGTTCGCCCCAGGTCAGCGTGGTATTGTGTGGCAGCCAGCATCGCCGCGGGATGCGGAGGCAGCGTCCCATGAACGATGGAAAGCCCCGCAAGCAGCGGCATTCCGGCCAGCACCGGTGGACGTCCCGTGCGTCGCGCCGCCTCCGCCACAATCGGCATCAGCAGCACTAGGCCAACCTCAAAAAAAACCGGCATGCCCACCAGTATGCCCAGCCCCAGCAGCGCCCACGGAAGTCCTTTGGGGCCACAGCCCTCGACCAGAAGTTTGCCCAACGCAGTTGCGCCGCCCGAGCCAGCCAGCAGCCGTCCCAGCACCGCGCCCAGCCCCAGCACAATGGCGATGTGCCCCATCAGATTGCCCACACCCGCCGTGAAAGAGAGCGGAACCTGCTTCAGCGCCATGCCGGAAACCACGCCCAGACCCAGCGCCGCCACAGCCAGCGCCAGCGCCGGGTGCAGCCGCACTTTTGCGATGAGGACGAGCAGCACCAGCACCGTTCCCGCGGCGCAGGCCACCAGGAACCAACTGCCGTGCGGTGTTGCGGTTGCAAAACTCACCCGCAGATTATTCCATACGGGACCAGTGCCAGGATCACCGGATGCCTAACCTCCAGGGCAATCGCATGAACGGCCGACGAGAGGATGTTCACTGATAGAACGGCTTCGTCCGGGCGCAAAAACTACTGTTTTTCCGCTCAAAACCGGGGATACTCGACGGAGTGCTTTTCGTAAGTCCTTTGTTTCGGAGGGGTGTAATTTCTACTTGTATTTTTAAGTTGTTTATTTTCTGTTGGTTACAATCTTCCATTTTGAGTAACCTGTTTGCTTTCAAGTACTTGGTGAAAAAAGAGGGGGGGGTGGGGTATCTATTTTGGTCTTCGGCTGCACATTTTGGGGTGCAATTGGTGGGCGACGGACCATTCATGACTTCCATTGTGCGCTTCTTAGCGGAAATGATTTGCAAATCGGGCGGCGGATTCGACAGAGGATTTGGCGACGCTTTGAGAAAGAAGTGGGACAAAATGCAGCGGGACAAAATTCTGGATGCGAACCTGGATGAAAACCGGTGGGGCACGGTGCTGTCTAAGGGCGTTTACGTCGACGCGGGTTTTAGACACTGCCAGAGAAACCGGCAGTCAGGGCGGCAGAGCAGGTTTCTCCTTGGTGGAGATCTGTCGCGAAAACCAAGAACCTATACTCTCCGATGCTCAACGAGCGCATTGGCGATTGGGCATCATTCCAGGAATGCTCCCGCACAATACAGCTTTTTCCCTTACTTATCTAATCGCGTCCCTGAAATGCACGGTGATCCGCGCGGAAAAGATCCATCGCTGTATCCTTATCTCGTCGTTTCTTTTGAATACGAGGGTTTTTGCGTTGCGGCTCTGGTTTTCTGCGGCGAGTGAAGTTCCCATCTACCGGCAACTGGCAACGCAGGTGCAGCTCGCCATATTGAGCGGCGACCTGAAGCCGGGCGAGCGGCTGCCGAGCACGCGCGAGCTGGCGCGCCGATTCAGCATTCATCCCAACACGGTGAGCGCGGGCTACCGGCAACTGGTACGCGACGGCTGGGCGGAATACCGGCACGGGAGCGGTGTATACATCCAGAGCGAAGCGGCGCCGGCGCAAACGCCCGAGCAGATTCTGGACCAGCACATTGTGGCGTTTTTCAAAGCGGTGCGCGAGTTGCGGTTGCCGGCCGTCGCCATAAGACACCGCGTGGCGGAGTGGATTGCCGCGCCGCCACCGGATCGTTTTGTGCTGATTGATCCGGATATCGAGGCACGGGAAATTTTGCTGACGGAAATCCGCAAGCTCACCACGTGGCCCGCGACGGCGATCACGGTGGGGGAAGCGGCGAAGCCGGATGCGCTGCTGGCGGCCATTCCGCTGTGTCGGCCAAGCAAGACAAAGATGGTGCGCGCAATACTGCCGGCTGGGCTGGAACTGATTCCGCTGCAGATTCGGTCGGCAAACAAGTGGCTCGACCCGGAGCTGCCATCGCTCAAGGGGAAGCTGATCGGCGTGGTGTCGGATTGGGTGGACTTCCGCGAGATTGCACGCACAATGCTGGCGGCGGCGGGAGTCGATCCGGACTTGCTGGTGGTGCGAAATCCAAGGCATCCACGATGGCAGCGGGGTCTGGAGCAGACGGAAGCAATCATTTGCGACGCGCATACGGCCGCGACGCGCAACCTGCCGCAGGGGCCGCGGGTCTTTGTGTTTTCGCTGCTGGCCGACGCCTT
>JBEKZG010000169.1:0-7393 GCA_049510095.1 Occallatibacter sp. | reverse complement strand
CTTTCGCCGCCTCCGCCGTAAACCAAACCTTGCCCAGCTTGAAATCCAGCCCGTGCGGCCCGCGTAGTGCACCCAGATCCACGAATGGCATTTGCTTCTGATTAATCAGGTCGATAACCGCCAACGTATGAAATGCGCCGAATCCGTAATTCGATACGTAGGCCGTCCGTCCATCCGCCGATGCAATCACCTCGTGCGGATCGTCGCCCACGGGAATGCGCGCCACCACGTGCAAATCGCCAGGGTCGACGATAGCCAGTGTGTGGTCCTGTTTTGAAAGTGCCAAAAGAGCGGTCTTGAAAAGTACGGCTTTCGGAGTGGTTTGTACTCCGGCCCACGCAGCCAAAGCAACCGCGGAAAACACCACGCCGCCCGCAGTCCAGTTCTTCATATCCGTCTTCATATCCCGCCTTCGCATGGATATCACTGTACGACAAACTGGCGTGGTATTCAGACGAACGTGCCGCTTCAGCCCCGAGGGGGCGGCGGCGTTGGGGTGTTCAACGCGTCAACAATTGCTTTCGCAGCCGCTACCAGGCCTGAGATTTGCCGCGCCGGCTTTGCGACAGTTTCCGTGACGTAGCCGCCTATCCGGTCCACCGTATTCAGCGCGTCTGTAACCATCCCATCCACGCGCGCGGTCTGGTAGTGCAGCCGTGTGAGGATCTCATTCACCGTGGAATCCAGTGCGGCTATCCGCACCTTCGATCCCTGCACAATCTCCGCCACATCGGCGGTAGTGGCCTCAATCTGCGGAGCCACTCGGGTGATGAAGTCGGTCGTGTCGAAGATGACTGGCATCACCGCCGCGCGCAGTTGCTTAATCTCCGCCTGGATGGAGTGAGTGGCCTTCTTCACCCCCGCGAGAATGGCAATCAGCACAATTGCCTGGCTAACCACCGCCAGCGCGGCCACGGCAATGATGATGAGCTGGATGGTTTGACTATCGAAAACTGGCATCAGATCGGTCTCTCATGGCAGGATTGCAACCCCTGCAATAATTTATTCGCGCGCGCCATCCAGTCCATAAACACGTCCTATCCAGGGCTCGGCCTCCAGCCGCGCATGGCTCCATGCTTCATAGAACCCGGTCCGGAATATGCGACCCAGGCCCCGCCGGGTGGGGAGCCCGGGAAAGCGGTAGCTTAGGCCCTGTTAACACTGCCTCAGGTCCTAGTACTGTGTGGGATCGGAAGGAGCCGTGGTTGTCTTATATACCTGGCGGCCTGCGTCCACTGCGGCAGTCACGCGGTTGGTTTGATCTGCGACCAAGTGCTTGCCGCGCTCGACAAACTCTTCCCACTGTGCCCGCCCGCGATCCACGGCCTCGCGGCCGCGCTCCACGTATTCGGTCACCTGCTCCTTGCTCCTGTCCACCAGAGCGCTCACCTGCTCTTTGCTCTTGTCCACCAGGGCGCTCACTTCCTGGGCTGCCTGCTGCGTGCGGGCACGCAGGTATTCGGTCCCCTCGCGGGCGCCGAGAGCAATATCTTCGCGCGTTTCACGGCCGCTCTTCGGGGCATACAGAATGCCGACCACAGCGCCCACACCCAAACCAGCCAGGAACCAAGCCAAGCCGTAGGACTTATTCTCTTCTGCCATGATGTATTTCTCCTTAGTTCAGTATGTCAGTCTGGAGATCGCCTGAGCGTATCAAATTACACACAACGCCGCAAATTGCCAGCCCGCGGCGGAACCGCGTGGGGTAAATTGGCCATTATCCCCGGTTCCTGTGCTGCTCCTCAACCATCCCAGTGTGTTTGGATGCCGATACACAGTAGAAGTTGCAACGCCGCCGCAGTCAGTCGACCACATTGGAGCGCCTTGCGCAAGAGAATCCGCAAAAATCCTCGCTCTGCAATTCTATTTCCTCCGGAAGCCGGCCCTATGCTATCTTTTGCGGAAAAGAAATGCTGTGCGCCTTTGAGAAGAGTTGCAATCCTGGGCGACCGAAGCGAGTCGAAAGCCTGCCCGCTGTGGCCGGGGCTCTCGGTTGCCCTCGCGAAGCGATCTTGATTCAGTGCCAGGTTTTTTCCGCCGCCTGTTTGGGTCCGGACGACCCAAATCCGGGCTTCCTCAAGGCAACAAAAAAAGGTCGAAACTCCAGCCGGATTCGACCCAAATTGCCCCATACCCTACCCACTCCAAAGTTTCACATTTTCATTTGGAAGATTCTATGGTGAGCTATGCATCGATTTGGTTCATTCTCAACCAACCCGAAGCCCTTTTTAGTTGGTCCGGAGGGTTATTCCTCCGGTTTTTTATCTAAAACCAAGCAAAGCTTTATCGATTTAGCATTAACCATCCGAGCCAACCTTTGACGCTTCGGGCGCACCCTTTACACCCACTCTTTATAGCTCGCCAGCCCCAGGAAATCTGACCCCAAAGCCCCTCCTGGCCTGGCATTCCGGAGGGGCTTTGGGGTCGGATTTATATGTCCGTGGCCAGCACCGAGCTAACGCTGTTAAAGGCATTTTTGATACCGCCGGCCAAATCCCTCATGCCGACGGTGGCAGCAAGTGCGATTAATGCAATCACTAAGGCGTACTCTACAAGATCCTGACCTTCCTCGCGGCCAATCAGGTCGTGGAGCGTCACACACGATTTCAAGAGACCGGTGTTCATTTGTGACCTTTCCGAATGTTGATTTCCAACTCACTGCCACATATTAGCAGCGAACGGAGTTATGGCACCCGAAGCTGACAAGAGACGGCCTATTCGAAGACCGGAAAGGCATCTTTTCGCCTCCGTTCAAAGCTAGACCTTTGCGCTGCGAGATGAAATTGCCCTAAGGTGTTATCGGGGAAAACGTTAGGACCATAAATGACGTTACCGGGGTTGCCCGGAAAAAGGTTACCCGCCTCAGCCGCCGGTGTGACTCAGGATTTCGGCAAAGTGAAGGCCCTCGCGGTGGCTCAACTGGCTTATCTGCTCCCGGCAACTGAATCCATCGGCAACAATTAGAGTAGTCGGCGCAGCCCCGTTAACTGCAGGAAGCAGGCCGAGTTTTGCGATGGCCTTGGAAACTTCAATTTTGTCTGCCTCGAATCCGAACGGGCCAGCCATGCCACAGCACGTGGTGTTGACAAGCTCAACTGCTGCACCAGCCTTGCGAAGGAGCGCGACTTCGTTGGTTGGACCGCCAAAGACCGCTTTGTGATGGCAGTGTCCATGTAAAAGAATCTGCTCACCTTGGAGGCGCCCGGTCACCCACTCTGGAGCTTTTGCAGCTAGCCAGTCGGCGAGCAGCCACACCTGCGTGCTCAGTTTCTTTGCAAGCTCCGCGAGTCGCCCTTCGGCGAAGAAATCGAGGGCTTCATTCTTGAAGACGCTGGCACAGCTTGGCTCGAGAAAGACGAACGGGAGGCCGGCTTCGATTTCGGGAGCAACGCGATCGAGGACCTTGGCAAGATACGCTTTGGCGTTGCCAAGGAGGCCAAAGTCATAAAGGGCGCGCCCGCAGCAAATGTGGTCCTTAGTGGTTTGCACACGGAAGCCGGCCTGTGCGAGGACAGACTCAGCTGCGAAGAGGGTTTTCGGATGGTAGTAGTTGTTCCAGGTATCAGCCCAGAGGACCACTACCTGCGGTACGGCAGACTTTGGTTCGACGGTTGTTGAAACGCGGGGGACGTTCGCGGTTTCGTCGCATTTAGGCCGTGACTGCCGATAGGGTTTGGCAGCAACCCTGGGGAGATGGCGCTCCTGGGCTACACCCACGATGTGCTTGATGAGCGGGCTCGTGATCGGCGAGGTGAGGAGCGCGTTGGTGATGGCCGGAGCGATGGAGCCGAGGCGCGCGGAGAGATCGGCAAAACCAAATACATAATGATGAAGCGGGTGCAGGCGGCCCTTGTAGCGCTGGGCAAGGAACTCGGATTTGTACTGCGTCATGTCCACGGCGACGGGACACTCGGTCTTGCAGGCCTTGCAACTTAGGCAGAGATCGAGAGCCTCATGGACGGCTTCGCTCTTGAAGCCTTCCTTCTGGAGTGCGCCAGCCAGCATTTCCCAAAGGAGGCGGGCACGGCCGCGGGTCGAGTGCTTCTCTTCACCCGTGGCACGGTAGCTGGGACACATGACACCGCCATCTTGTTTGAGGCAGGCTCCGACGCCAACACAGCGCTCGGTAGCGCGCTCGAAAGATCCTTGATCGGCATTGAAGATGAAGTGGGTTTCGAGACTCGAATGGGCGTGAGCGGTTTCCGGGCCCTGGGTGGGTAGGCCGTGGCGGATGTTTTCGACCGGATCGTAAAGACGCACGGCATCGGAGAGCTTGCCGGGGTTCATGCGATTGTCAGGATCCCAGATGGCTTTGAATTCGCGAAAAGCCTGAATGAGTTCGGGCCCAAACATCTTGGGAAGCAGGACAGCGCGAGCCTGTCCATCGCCGTGCTCCCCTGAGAGCGACCCGCCGAGCGAGACAACAAGATCGGCGGCCCGGTCAATGAACTCCCGGAAATGTTGAAGACCCTGGATGGAGCGGAAGTTGAAATTGATGCGCAAATGAACGCATCCCTGGCCGAAGTGGCCGTAGAGCGGGCTGCTGTAACCGTACTCGGCCATCAGCGCGGTGAGCTTGCGCAGATAAGTTCCCAGATGAACGGGTGGGACGCCGGCGTCGTCCCAGCCTTCCCAGCGTTCAGGCTCGCCGGGGACGAAGACGGTGGCGCCCAGGGATGAATCGCGCACACGCCAGATTTTCTCAGCGTCCTCGTGGTCGTAAATCCGGGCAATTGGCTTTTCATCCCAGGCTTGTGCTGCAGCCGCGAGAGCCTCAGCTTTGGTTTGGGCTTCGGCCGGGTCCCATGCCCCCATCTCGACGAGCAGAAAACCGCCGCCCTCTGGAAGCAGCTTGACGTCGTTGACGGCGAGTCCCTTGCGCAGCATGTAGCCCACCAGCAGCCCGTCAAACCCTTCAAGGCCAATGGGGCCGAATTCGAGAACGCGGGGAACCACGTCGGCAGCGAGAAAAGCGTCGTCGAACGCCAGCACAGTCAGAACACGATAGGGAGGGCTGGAAGAAAGGTTCAGCGTGGCGCTGGTTACAGTGGCACAGGTGCCTTCAGAGCCGACCAGCGCGCGTGCGAGATTGAAGCCGTTTTCCGGCAGCAGTTCATCCAGGTTGTAGCCAGAAACACGCCGTGGAATACGGGGATATTTTTCCTTGATAAGCGCGGCGTACCTGTCCCGCAGGCCGACGAGGGCGGAGTAAATTTGGCCTTTGCGGCCGCCGGCGCCAATGATGGACTCGATCTGCTCGGGTGTGGTGCGGCCAACGGTCATGCGGGTGCCGTCGTAGAGAACGATGTCCAGTGTCTCGACATTGTCGACGACCTTGCCGCCGAGGAGCCCGTGGACGCCGCAACTGTTGTTGCCAATCATGCCGCCCAGCGTGCAGCGGGAGTGAGTTGCGGGATCGGGGGCGTACGTCAGGTGATGCTGCTCGGCGGCCTCGCGGAGTCGGTCGAGGACGATGCCGGGCTGAACGACCGCCAGCTTCGCGGCGGGGTCGATCGAGGTGAGGCCATTCATGTAGCGGGCGTAATCGAAAACCACGGCGACGTTTGCGCATTGGCCGGCGAGGCTCGTACCCGCGCCGCGAGGCAAGACGGCCGCTCCGGTTTGGCGGCATGCAGCCAGCGCCGCCTCCACGTCGGCCGCATCGTGGGGCATGACCACGCCCACAGGAAGCTGACGGTAGTTCGATGAGTCGGCTGCATAAAGTGCGCGGGAGCCGATATCGAAGCGCACGTCGCCACGGAGCGTGGACTTGAGAAGCGATTCAAGCTCGCGGTGCGCGGCAAAGCCCTCATGGTCGAGAGGCGGTTGGTTGATCAGAGCGGTAACGGTCTCGGCATTCACGGAGGAATCGTAGCGGAAATAAGTGGTGGCGAGTCGTGAACTGAATCATAAACTACCCAGGTGTCCCATATTACGAGATTCGCGATGTGAGGGGATTGGCGGAACAATCCAAAGAGAGGCGAGACTAGCGGGCGGGCCACTCCTCGACGACCACGCCGAGATCGTTCAACCGCTGGATGACGGCTTCGACATTGCGGCGAACTGTAGGGCGGTCTTTCCGGTTGGCAAGAGGTGACTCAGCTACTGCAATAACGCGGCCATAGCGCCATGCGCCGGGAGGCAAAGCGACGAGGGCGCCGGGCAGGTCGCCGGGGCGCAATTGGAGTTCCTGGCGCCGGGCTGCTTCAGGACGGAGGAGCGTTCCCTGACCAAGAGTGCTGGGGTTGGCGTCTGCCAACGTGATGCGGAGGGTGAACATCTCTGCATCGACAGAAAGGAAGGGATTGAGCCAAGCACCAGGTTCGTGAACGTCCACGTAGAGGCTTTTGGTGGGCAGCGGAATTGCGGCGAGCGAGGCCCGCTGAGTATCGATTTCCGTAGCGGCGGCCTGAGCTTTGTGCTCGGCGTTGACGGCTCCTTGCGCGACGTTAGCTACTGCCTGCTCTTCCTTGTGGCAAGCAACAAGAACTGCGGGAAGCAGAAGCGTGAGCAGGAGAAAACCGCGGAGTTTGGAGCTTTGGCTCACCTCTCAAGAATAACAGGGGGCACATGAAGTTTTGGAACTGATCGAATAAATCGCGGGCGGGTCGGGCAGACGGTTCCCAATGAAACAAATCGAACGATAGAATGCTCCCTTGAGTGAACCTGTCCGTCCTTTAGAATTGCTTGCCAGAAAGAGACCCGGCCCGGAACATCAAATTCATCGTCAGGACACACGGCGCGAACGTCCACCAGATAGAAAGCTCGAGTTGAGATGGTTGAACACGGCAGTGCAAGGAGTCATCATGTTCAGGTCAAATCCGGCGCTCTCCGCAACACTCCTGGTCGTTCCGGCAGCAATACTGGCCCAAACCGCGGCAAATCAGCCGAATCGGAATGGGGTTTCCGGCAACCAGGATCAGGGTTACCTGCTGCGCCAGATTGAACGCCGCCGGCGGATAACGGCAAGGATGGGAAACCCGCCGCCTTCCATGCGCAACAGGAGTTGCAAGTGCCTCCGGGAGCAGCATCGATCCGGGTGGCTGTGCGCGATAAAACGACCAACCGGACCGGAACGCTGGAAGTGCCTTTGCCATTGAAACCCGAGCAGCCAATGCAGGCGGAAAAGGGAACCATCTGATTGAAATAGGGGTATGCGGCGCAGGGAGATCGCCTGAAGAAGCTTGCTGACAGAACTGTTCCCACGAAGCGAAAACTGGCCCTGCTGCAAGCACAGCCAATCCGGGAAGATGCCTCAATCCGTCCCCGGAGTTTGCACTTTAATGCGCAGAAACGCGCACAATCGATTCATGCCCATCAAACCACCAAAAATCCCTAAATCCCTTGCACTCGCCAGGGATGTCCCCGGTCCATACCCCCAAAAAAGGTACCC
>JBEKZG010000168.1:0-7427 GCA_049510095.1 Occallatibacter sp. | reverse complement strand
CACACCCTCATCGACTTCGTCGGAGAAATCAAGGACCTCGTCGGCGGAGCCACCGTCTCCAACGTCCGCGACAACGTCAACATCAAGCTCTCTGACGCCACCGCCGCCGAGCTCGCGCACCGCCCCATCGAGTACGACACCGGCTTCACCCTCCTGCCTGGCAAGTACATGATCAAATTCCTCGCCCGCGACGACGAGACCGGCCGCATCGGCACGTATCAAACCACTTTCGTCATTCCCAATCTCAATAAGGAGACCCAGCGCGTTCCCATCAGCTCCGTCGTGCTTTCCAGCCAGCGCGTCGAACTCAACCAAGCCCTCTTCGACGCCGCCAAAGCCAAAGACCGCCAAAAGGAGGACGCTGTCAATCCTCTCGTGCAGGATGGCAAAAAGCTAATCCCCAGCGTCACCCGCGTTTTCTCCACCACCCGCGAAATCTACGTCTATCTCCAAGCCTATAAAGCGCCGGTAACTGCCACTTCACCGTCCGCCACGCCCGGCCAAGGCAGCTCCACGTCAGCCGCATCTGCATCGCCCACGCCAGCCCAAAGCAGCGCCGCGCCCGCCGCCCAGCCTCTCTTCGCCTTCGTCACCTTGTATCAGGAGGGCAGCAAGGTCTTCGACACGCCCCCCACAGCCATCGCACCCAATCCAAACAGCCGCTTGGGCACCATGCCCTTGGCTTTCAATCTAGGCGTAAAAGGTCTCCCGCCCGGCGAATACAACTGCCAGGTAACCATCCTCGACCCCGCCACAGGCAAGGCCAATTTCTGGCGGGCTCCCATCCTGCTCGTACCCTGACTCATGGTTTACCGGCCGAGAGCGGAACATCCAACCGGATGCAGCCTCGAAGCCTGAACCGATCGCACAGCCTTCGTGCTGTTGCCCTTCATTTCCGCACAAAGGGCTCCATAAACCCTCTCACCAAGGGTTGATATCCGATCTATAACCCGTGCACCAAGTTCCGCTGTCGGGACGGTCGTCCATGCGGATGGCAGGGTGGCAAGGGCATTGATCACCGCCTCTTCCCCGTTGTACCTGATTCTATCGATCCAATAATCGATTGAGCTCATGACATTGGTTTGTGGATAAACGCGCATGTCGGGATGAAAGCACGCGTTCAGCGGCGGAGCCACTCTTTCGTATGGATCAAAGGAAATTCCGCTGTGGCTCACGAAAAGTGTCCAAACTTCCAAATCGTCTTTGTCCGTTATTAAAAGTGATTGGCGAGGTTGAGACGAATTCAGCCATAGGTCGAGAACAAGACTGCCCCAGAAGTCGGCACGGTTCCTGATGCGCTGATGCCAGTTATCGGGTATTACTTCATACACGCGTTCACCCCCTCCGCCCACACAACGTGAGCCGAAGTGGATCCCTGGCAAGATCTTCATCGTGGTGTCAAGCCGATCAAGGCATTTACATTCATCCGCTTCAATCAACCGATCCGAAATATGGATTGGCCGCCAGGCAGGAACCAGAATCCCAAGAGCCGCAAAAACACTTGTACCAAAAGCTTCGCGAAGTGCGATGCGCGTTCCCGGCCGGTCTTCCGTCCATTTCACGACATACTTACAGCCGTCGTCAGCTTCAGCAACAACGCAGCTTGACGCAGCGCTTACACGTCGCCCAAGTCTGACTGCATCGATAACGTTCAAATTTTCAAAGATAACATCCTAATTCCGACACAACGATCAATTGCTGAGGCGGCTTCAAATATCCGGCCGTTTATCAAGGTGCAAATGTTAGAAAATAATATTTCTTTTGAATGGAATTAGAAGACCACAAGCTTGCGCATTCGACCGTGATCACGGTCACTGCTTGTCAACAGGCCGATGAACTCGCCTGGGCTGGCCTGGCAAAAAGTGCAAGGTCGTTATCCGTGCTCCGAATGAAGCCGCAGCCTCCACGGACGCCGTGTTTAACTCAGGTCATGAGCCGTTGAGCCTGGAGTGTCCGTGAAAGTTCCCTCGCGTTCTTCAGCTTCCTCGGAATTTCCAAACACTTCTTCCCGGATGATGCGTTCCGTGGCCTCGTTCAGATACTCATCCAGGGCGCTCTTGATTTGCAGGAACTCGGGCCACAATGTGCCATTGATGAACGATGCCGGTGCCCGCAGTACAACTGTGGAGTAGCGCTGCCGCGGGTACCGGTAGGGCCTGAGTCCGTATCGACGGCAAAGCGCGGTGAAGAGCCGCCGATTCCACCGATCCGGAATCCGGAAGCTCATTTCGACGGCTTTCTCGGTTCGCTCCGCATCGCTAAGCGCCGCGCGAATCCTGTGAATGGCTGCCGCCGCGGCTTCTTTCTCCCCTGGAGTCGTCGCGCCCTCGAAGAGGCCCGCAATTTTACGCAATTTTTGGCGCAGTTCCTGTTCAGTACTCAATTCAGCGCTTTCCGGTTCAAGTGTTAATCAAGTCAGGCATCGCGAGAACAACTGGAACTCTATCGTCTGAATCGCTGCAAACGCTGGGTGCCCCATGTTTCGCTTTTCAGAGATATGGGATGCGAGGAGTGCAACCATCCGGCGCAGGCGACTGAAATCCGGTATTCGTCCGAATGTTCTGCGTAACCGTCAGCCGCACTGCATGCCCATCCAAACACGATCAAAGCTAAAAGCCTTAAGATCTTGCTCACGTGCCACGAAGTAGAGGCGGCCAGCGTCGCCCCAAATCATTCCAGCGTCGTCCTCTGAATCGAGCTGCAATAGAAGGCGCCAATCGTCCGCTCCTGCTCCCAATCCTCGACTCTTGCCTTCCCGATAAGCCCTGGAGCTTCCGCAGTTGACGCCGTGCGACACCAATTCCGCAGTTAACCCGAAGTCGTCATTCTGAACTGCGTCGGGATATCCACCGATCCGATGGGCGGAACCTTCCACAGCAAAGAGCTGACCGTAAGCATCTAATTCTGATTCGCTCAATCGGAGGCGCTCGATCTCCCGTGCGTTCTGGCTCGGAGCAGTCAGATCCAGCCTCGGCTCCAAGGAAAAGCCTTTGAAAATATACTCTCCATCGAGTTCCCGGGGCGGCGTGCGAAGAGCGTTATCGCACAGCGGCGAAGGAGAATAGATGACCTTGAAGCCATCGTTATCGCCGGGGTCGGAACCAGAGGGAATATAGACAGAGTCGCAGAAGAAGAACAACGACCCGTCATTGGGAAGTGGCAGTCCATCCAGCGGCGGCAGTTGTGCCAAATCGATCTCCGCAAGGAAGGAATGCGGTTGACCGTCTCTCCGGGCCGGCCACGGAACATTCGTTGGCATGTTCGGAGTCCCACCGAGCCGAGTAACGGATTCAGAGGATGGTGTGCCGAGGTTCAGGCGAATTGATGGCCGCAAAAGCCCTGTAAATTCGGTTGCCATTCGAGCAAGTTCGGTCCTTGCCATTCGCCTGTCGATCTCATCGAGGCGTTGAGAAACTGAATTCATAATCGCCTTCTGAAGAAGATAGTCAGCATATTATGCCAAAGTATCTTTTAGCCCGTTTGAACGTCAGACGGTTCGGGTTGGATAGTGGACGTTACGCCGCGTCCCTAACACCAAACTCCATCTCGTCAAACCGTCTCCACCTATAAATAACAATCGATAAGATCCAACTTCCCGCAAACAACCCAATAATTCCATATCCAAGCACGCCGAAGTTATCGTTCAGCTTACCTATTAAGCTCCACATTCCGCCCGTCAGGTGAAACTGTCCCGCCAGCAACCCCAGCGCCTCAATCCCGCCCACAGCCAGCGCCACCAGCACGGAAACCGAAGTAATCGTAATGTTGTAGTAGAGCTTGCGGATCGGCTTTACAAACGCCCACCCATAAGCGCCCAGCATCAGGATGTTGTCGGTCGAATCAACCAGCGACATCCCCGCTGCAAACAATGTCGGAAACACCAGGATCGAAGAAAGCGATAGCCCCTTCGAACCCTCAGCCGCCGAAATTCCCAGCAGCCCAATCTCCGTCGCCGTATCGAATCCCAGGCCGAACAGCAGCCCCAGCGGATACATGTGCCAGCTTGAATGAATCAGGTTGAACATCGGCCGGAACAGCCGCGAAAGAAACCCGCGATTCCCCAGCAGCATGTCGAAGTCTTCATCCACAAACGGTTCGCCGCGCCGCACCCGCACAAAGCTGCGCATCACCGACTGCAGCACAATCAGGTTCACGATCGCAATCGCAAACAGAAAGAGCGCCGACACCAGCGTGCCAATCACTCCTCCAATCTCCCGCACCGCGTCGATCCGGTGTTGCAGCGCCAGTGCCGTTGCCGCAATGGCAATCGAGCCCACCACCACCACGGTCGAGTGCCCGAGAGAAAACATCAGCCCGACCGCGACAGGCTTCTTTCCCTGCTGCATCAGCTTGCGCGTTACGTTGTCGATCGCCGCTATATGATCCGCGTCCACCGCGTGCCGCAGCCCGAAGCTGTAGGCCAAAAACGCCGTCCCCAGTAGGACCGGAAAGCGGTGAAATGCCACGAAAGCCCAGCACCACGCCGCCACGTTGAGCCCCAGCAACAGCGCATACAACCCGGCTATCTTTGCTTTGGTGCTGCCCGGTTCGTCGTTGGCAAGTCCCCGCAGAAGCGAGATCATCGTGTTCCTTTATTCCCAGCAGCCGGTGGACCGCTCTGAATATTACTGCCTGAAACCATCGCGGCAATGCCATTCGCCACGTCGGACGGGGGATTTCCCAGGCAGGAAATTCCACGCTTTAGCGTAACACGATTTTCTAAAGCTTGCGAAGAAGGATGGCCCTGGACCAACCGTGTGCCCCACCGATTGTGCGTCCTCTGCACAACGGGTGGGGAAGCATGCCCTGCTCCGCCCCAAGTCCAGCAGGGACCGGCGAAATTTATTTGCGCTTCGAATCTCTAGTGTGTATGCGCGTGCGTAGCCGTCTTCAAGCTAGCCCCGGAGTTGGTCAGCACCAGCTTCCCCAGTTCCACCCCGCGCAATGCCAGCATCCCGTCGGCAATAGCCTGTAGGTCCTTGCCCCGGCCTTTCATAATGATCACTTCCAGGCAGTAATGGTGGTCCAAGTGCACGTGCGTCGCCGCCAGAATCATCGCGCCCGCCCCGTGTTGCACCTCGGTCAACTTTTGCGCCAGGTTCGGAACGTGATGGTCGTAAACCAGCGTCAGCGTCCCTACAACAGGCTTGTTCGATTCGACAATCTCCTCCAGAAGCGCCTCGCGGATCAGGTCGCGAAATGCCTCCGACCGGTTTGCGTAGCCCCGTTTGGCAATCAGCCTGTCGAATTCCTTCAGCAGGTCGTCTTCCAGCGAAACGCCTGTCCTGCTCAATTGCGCCATCGTCCAGCCCCATTCGTCCAACCAAGTCCGTCTAGCTCCGTCTCGATTGTAGTCGGCGTCAGGTCCTCGAAAACTCGTGTCTCGCTGAGACTATTGCATACGCAGCGCGCCGCCCGCCGCTGGCTTCGCTCCCTGGGCCGCTAGGCGTTGCGTCCCCGGCAGGATCGTAGGCGCCTGGTGCATCGTCACAATCACCGCTCCCGCGGGCTTCTTCCCAACGCAGACGTAGATGTGTGGCGTGCTCGCATCGAAATACACCGCGTCACCCGCCTCCAGCCTGCACTCGTGATCGCCGTGCCGCAGTTCAAGTTCCCCCTCCAGCAGATAAAGAAACTCATACCCTGGGTGCATGTGCCCCTTCGGTTCCATCTCCTTGGTCAGTGGAATGAACTCCGCAAAGTAGGGGTCCATGTGCCGGTCAGGCACCATGTATCCAAGGCTCTCAAAGTAGTACGTCGGAACCTCCACGCCGGTCTGCGGCATCCGCACCCGGTCCTTCCGCCGGTGAACACGGAACAGGGCGCTCGGCTCTGTCTCGAAAAAATAAGACAGGTCCTTCGAGAACACCATCGCAATCCGAGCCAGGTTCCTCAGCGTTGGCACCACCCG
Source organism: Occallatibacter sp. (assembly GCA_049510095.1). Classification (GTDB taxonomy): domain Bacteria; phylum Acidobacteriota; class Terriglobia; order Terriglobales; family Acidobacteriaceae; genus Telmatobacter. Next base: position 1,516 of record JBEKZG010000168.1, on the reverse strand, counting down.
CCCTGTTTCGAGCTGAGACAGGAAACTTGCCGAAAGCCCCGTATGCTTCCCAAGTTCCACCAGCCCCATGCTCTTCTTCAGCCGCAACCGCTTGATCCGCTCCCCAATCCGCTTCTCCGCGATAAACCGTTCCGCGGTCTCCGGATCAACCTGCGTCTTCTGCGTCTCTTCGCTTTTCAGCACTGGCAGCTCGCTCATCCCGCCCTCCGTCCGCACCTAGAGTAGGATGCGCCCCATTGCGAAAATTTGTCCAGATCAAAAATAATTCCGGTCACACTAAATTGAGTTGCCTTCGTTCGCGCTATGGTATTCATCAGAGGGAAAAGAAAATCCATCCTGTCGACATCAGCCGCCCGAACGGCCGAGTCTTGCTCTCCGGTGCATCCGGATTGCTCGGCTCCGCGCTCCGTCAGGCTCTTGCTGTCCAAAACCAACCCGCCCTCCAGCTAGTTCGCGGTCCTTCCGAATCTCCTGATCAGATGCAATGGGACCCGGCAGCGTCTACTGTCATCGGTAATTCCCAGCCCCTGGAAAGCCTCACTGCCGCCATCCATCTCTCCGGCGCCAACGTCGCCGCCCATCGCTGGACCCCGGCTTACAAGCGTGAGATGACCGAAAGCCGCTTGCAGTCTACTCACGCCCTTGCCGCCACGCTCGCCCGCCTTCGGCATCCGCCTCAATCGCTCCTCGTCGCCTCGGCCATCGGCATTTACGGCAATCGCGCCGGCCAGCTCCTCGACGAAACCTGCAGCCCCGGCTCCGGCTTCCTCGCCGATCTCTGCCAACAGTGGGAAGCCGCCGCCACACCTGCAGTCGAAGCGGGCATTCGTGTTGTCCATCTCCGCTTCGGCGTGGTCATAGGCCCCCCCGGCAAGTCCAATCCTGGCGCGCTTGCCCGCATGCTTCCCATCTTCCGCCTCGGCCTAGGCGGCCCACTCGGCTCCGGCTCTCAGTGGATGAGCTGGATCAGCCTCCAGGACGCCGTCTCCGCCATCCTCTTCCTGGGCCAGACTCCCGCCATCTCGGGCCCGGTCAACCTCACCGCCCCCAACCCCGTAACCAATGCTCAATTCACCCGCGCTCTCGCTCGCGCCCTCCATCGTCCGGCGATCCTTCCCGCCCCAGCCGCCGCTCTCCGCCTCGCATTCGGCGAAATGGCCGACGAAGCCCTCCTCGCCAGCGCCCGCGCCTACCCCACCAAACTCATCACCGCCGGCTTCCGCTTCGCCCACTCAACGTTCGAGAGAGCATTGGCTACAGCGCTGGCACAAGTGCAATAGCACAGTCGACCCAACACTATCTGGGGAAATGATTCAAACTCCGGCTTATGGCTCCAGCAGACTCAACGCTTCCCCCGCGCTTTCGATCAGGCACTTGTCTGTACTCACAATTGTTAACCTGCATTTCTCACAGGGGTCGATTTTTGCGGGGAGCGGCGGGACTAAGCGGTCCTGGGGGGGTCGTTTCCTGGCAAGAAGTTGTCCTCGAATCGGTCCATCGCTTGCGCGGAGGGACT
>JBEKZG010000167.1:0-7444 GCA_049510095.1 Occallatibacter sp. | reverse complement strand
CGTCGCTCGCCAAATCGTTGGTACCTGCGGCGTACACATCGCCGTAGTCCGAGTGCGGGCCAGGAGGCCCACACGACAGCCGACCTGGAGGTCGGCGCTACATATTTACGGATAAGTTCTTAGTATTCCGTGGAGCGGCAGTTGGTTCCACCGCTCCACTCGCTCAAGGCGCGGCCTTCAACCATTCAAAGCTGTGTGCGGCGCCCATGTTACCATGGCGCTCAAACGCATCTCGCGCAGGAGGGCAACATGGGCGACCTGCTTCAGCCTTGGCATCTCTTCATTCTTTTTTTCGTTTTCTCGTCGATTGTCTTCCCGCTCCGGGTCCTTCCCTTCTGGTTCATCTGTAAGAAGGCCGGCTTCTCGCCGTGGCTTTCCCTGCTCTACATCGTTCCCTGCGGCGGCCTGGCCCTCAACTTCCTGCTAGCCTTCGTGGATTGGAAAGTCCTGCCTCCGCCCCAGCAGGGGTGGACGATGCAAAGGCCATATCCGCCTCAGGCATGAGCCGGCCCAGCCCCTTTTCCACCATCGCACTGTACCCCGCTCGCCGCAGTATTACCGCAGTGAGCAGACGCGCAAAGCCATGCGAGCTTCCCGCGAGCGTCTGCCCCACCGCAGGTGGTGCTAGCATCGAGAGTGGAAAGCCAAACTCAAAATGCCTGATTCCTCTCCCTCCATTGCAACAACTCCCCGCGTCCGTTTTGCTCCTTCGCCCACCGGCTATCTCCACGTCGGCAGCGCCCGCACCTTCATCTTTAACTGGCTCTTCGCCCACCACAACCAAGGGACGATGGTCCTCCGCCTCGACGACACCGACGTCGAGCGCAACACCGAAGCCAGCGTCCAATCAATCTTCGATGGCCTCCGCTGGCTAGGCCTCAACTGGGACGAAGAGTACAAGCAATCCGAGCGCCTCGCCCTCCACCGCTCCGCCGCCCATGCCATCTTCGAAAAAGGCCTCGCCTATCGCGACTTCACCCCCGCCCACGCGGACTCTGGCGACGCGTCTTCCGCCCAAGGCGCATGGCTCTTCAACCCCGGCATGCGCGAGCTCTCACGCGAAGAATCCGACCGCCGCGCCGCCGCCGGCGAGCCCTACGCCCTCCGCTATCGCGTCCCCCGCGGTCTCGATCGAACAATCCATTTCACCGACAGCGTCTACGGCCCGCAGTCCAAGCAAGCCGACGAGGTAGAAGACTTCGCCCTGCTTCGCTCAGACGGCAATCCCACCTATCACCTGGCCTCCTGCGTCGACGACGCCGATCTCCGTATCACCCACATCGTCCGCGGCCAGGACCACCTAACCAACACCTTTAAACATCTCCTCATCTTCGAAGCTCTCGGCTCACCCTCGCCCCAGTTCGCGCATCTCCCCTTGCTTGTCGCCCCCGACGGCGCAAAGCTCTCCAAGCGCAAGCACGGCCCCGTCGTCAGTGTCACCACTTACAGCGAAGCCGGGTTTCTCCCCGGCGCCTTCATCAATTTCCTCTGCCTCCTGGGCTGGTCCCCCAAAAACGATCGCGAGTTCCTCACCATCGAGGAGCTAACCACCGCCTTCACGCTCGAAAACGTAAACCGCGCCAACGCCGTAATCAATTTTTCAGAGGAAGACCCCTTCGATCCGAAATCCGTCTGGCTGAACGCCGAACACCTCCGCGCCCTCCCCATCGACCAACTAGCCCAGCTCCTCCAGCCCTTCTTCAACCAGGCAGGCCTGACTGCCCCACCCGAGAAGCTCCTGGCCGTAACTCCGCTAATTCGCGAGCGCATCAAGTTACTAAAAGACGCCGTCTCCGCAGCCGACTTCTTCTTCCTCGATCAGCTAGCCCCCTACGACCCAGCCGAGCTGATCCCGCAAAAAGGCGACGCCGGCCTCGCCCGGAAAATCCTCCACCACGCTCTGGAAGTTCTGCCCAACATCGAATTCAACCACGACTCGTTAGACCAGGCCCTCCGCGCCGCAGCAGCAGAACTCGGCCTCAAAGCGGGCCCCATGTTCCAGCCAATTAGGGTAGCGATCTGCGGCCGCAAGAACGCCCCGCCGCTCTTCGAAACCATGGCCATCCTCGGCCGCGAAACATGCCTGACCCGCATCCGCCAAGCCGAAGCCAACCTCCAATCGCTCGGGCAGTGGTAATGTCTCAGTTCGACTTGGAGCACTTAGCGCATGCGCAGTGAAATTCTGGGGCTTTCTCTTTAATTACGTGTCCGCAATCCGACTGGGGACAGATATGGTGACCAAGACCGAGTTCTCTCATTTTTTGCGGATAATCACCGGTTGATGTACATCCCTTAGGACAGTTCATAGCAAGACCTCCTTAGGCGCATCTTATCAGTTTGTCAGACTCACAATTTCCGGTAGAGTGTCAGTTTGAAAAAGGGGTGGGAGTGTTCGTCCACCCCCACCCCTTCGCCACTATTGCAATCGCTTGATGAGATGCTGGCGAGGAATGCTCACTGTAATGGTGACGGTCTTGGAGCCAAACTGGAGTTTGGCATTCCCGCCCACTGTGCGTAGCTTGATGTGCCTTGTCTTTCGCTTACGACCTGAAATAGTCATACTTCCTCCTATTTTCTATATGTACGAAGGACAGGCAGTTTTAAATTTAGGGATCAGTTTGCCAGTGAGCAACTGGCTTGAATCTATTGGGTCCCGGCGTGCTCGTCGTAACAAGAAAGGGTGGGCTGAGTGAGCTTCATTCCCGCCGACTTATTCAAGGTAATTGGGTCCGAAATCCATAGCGCAACATTCATGCCGACCTTTCCTATTGCAATGACTACGAACCTTTCTGACCGCACACCGGCCAGAGTGAAATGGCCTTCCTCGTCAGCGTTCAATGAAAATAGGTTCTGTGCGGTTTCCGGATTCTCCCCTGCATTCATGCTGGCCTTAAGCATAGCTATTTTCATTTGAGTCAGTGCGATAGCGCATTGGGCCTCGCTCAATGCGCGTCCTGGCTCCCCTGTTGCCATCTCCTCGTTCTTCTTTGCTTCTTCAATTAATCCCCTGAGGTTGTCAATCCCTCCGATGATTGGGCCCGCTTTATCTTCTGGGATTACGAAAAGATTGGCAAAACGTGCTGGCTTTAAATCGCCGCTTCCGATTTCAGCCGCCACAATTCCTGTCGGGAGCGGCGGAGGGCTTGGGGGAGGGGCATTCGGGGAATCCGACGTAACAGTCATTTCCTTGGGCTTCTGCTGGCTCTTTGCAAGCATCGACGCGATTACTTTGTCCCCAACACCGGCCTTTTTCAAGGCCACGAGGTCATCGGGTTCCGTCTTGAAAGAGGCATCGTGAGAGTTGATCGAACTAACGATGACATCTTGGGAGAGCCCAGCCTTTGTCATGACTATCACAGTGCTATTCGTCAGCGGAGCTTGCGCCGCTATCGGATGACTGATGACAAGCAGGGCCATAAGTATCGAGCCGACTCTTTGCATAGAAGTCCCCGATCTGGATTCGGAAATCACCGCCAGTCCCGCGCTTCGTATAGCTCTGAACCGGATTCCCCGTTTTGCCCCTCCTCCTTACCGTCGTCCTGAGCCCGGCCTATTTGCCGCGCGGTAAGGATGGCTTCAGCAGTCGTTCATTGAAATAATAGCGCAGATCCCCTTCATGTCAATCATCCATCAAGTGCGCCCGGACGGCTGAGATCCTCGCATGTATCCTCCGGCTGAACTCCCCACAGCGAGCAGCTTTCGCTCCGCTCTCATTCAACACGGCCCTCAGGCATCCGCCAACGCGCCGCTGCTTGAAACCATGGCCGTCCCCGGCCGCGGCGTCTGCCTCGCTCGTAACCGCCAAGCACTGCTCAGCCTTCAACCACAAGCCTACGCTGTCATCCTTTCCGATGTCCGGAAATCCGGACCTTTAGCGCCCAATCGCGGTGGCGGATTGAGAGGAGGGAACACCTCAAATTCGCTGTTCTTTCCGAAATACCTGAAACACTTCTGCATCAACTCCCGACTGGCGCTGCCGATCTTGTCGTAGTGGATACCGCATTTGTAGTTTGGCCCGTCCTGACACTGCCACACGATGCGCCCCGATATGCGGATGGGATCCTGGTTCTTGAACGCTTCCATGTCCTCGTACGGCACATAAACAAGTAACTCCACCGGCAGCTTGTCGTTGGCCGAGCGGCGCGTGAGCAACTGCGTACCCGTCATGGAGAAATCTACCGTCAGGGCTTCGTACTCCACATCTCCCTGCCTCAGCACAATGCGTAAACGGTTGGGCGCGCGTGGAGCGCTGCGCCTCTCGTTTTGCCTCTGATCGATAAGCGATCGGCTTTGGAAAGAAAAGCCCTGCATCAGACCGCTCAAGCGGTCGGTAATGGTGCGCAGGTCGTATCCGATGGCGGCGGTTGACTCCACCTTGATCTGGCTATCCTTCAGCGTTGCCTCCAAAGAGCCCAGCTTCAGGTGCAGCACATCGAACTGCTCCACCTGACGGATGCTCGTTTCTGAAATTCCCTGGTTGGCATTGGCGGTAATGACCGCATTCCCGGCCATGCCTTCGATGCCCGCAGCCGTGTTTCTCGTCCACTCCCGCGTGATGTCCACTTTCTTCACCACCACATCCATGGTGCCCGCCACCTGGTGGATCTTGCCGCTCACCTGCCCCACCAGGTTGTTCGCTTCCTTGGCTGAATTCGTCGTTCGCATCGCCAGTTTGCGCACTTCGCCGGCAACCACCGCAAAGCCCTTGCCCTCCTCGCCGGCGCGCGCCGCTTCGATGGCGGCGTTCAGAGCCAGCAGATTGGTCTGATTGGCGATTTCCTTGATCGTATTCACTATGTTGTCGATCTCCTTCGCCGATCGCGCCAGATCCTCAATCTCGCCCGCCGCCCGGCGCACTTCCACCGTCGTCTCCTCCATGGAAACCATATTCTGACGCAGGTTGTCGATTCCCTCCTGCGCGAAGGTCTCCACCTCCCTGGAACGCGCCGAGGCTTCCACGGCCTGGCTCTGTACGCTGGACGAAAACTCATGCATCTGCGTCATCGCCTGCGCCACCTGGCCCGAACTCTCCTGCTGCTGCTTGCTGACCTTGGCAATCTCATCGGAGACCGCCGCAATATGAAACGCCGATTGTCCCATGTTCAGGCTGCTGTCTTGAATCTCTCGCAGGATCTCGCCGAGTTTTCCCTGCATCTTCTGCAAAGAATCGAACAACTCACCGGTTTCCCCGCCGAGTCCTGCCGGTATCTCATTGTCGAGTTGACCACGGGCGACGGAATCCGCAATCCTCACTGCTTTGTTGAGAGGGTGGGCGATGCTCCGCGTCAGAAAGGCGGCCATGAAGGTCAGCACCAGAAATGAGATTCCCCCGACGGTCGCGATCGTCCCGATCGCCCTGTGGCCGATGTCCCCGACTTCGGCAACCGATGTGTCCATCGCCTCGCCCTGCATCGAAATCAGTTCGTTGAGAGATTGCAGGTATGCCTTCTGCAACGGAATGGTTTCTCCAATCAGCCTCTCTCTGGCCATTTCATTGTTCCCGGCCAATGCCAGATCGATCGCGCTCTTGCGGCTGGCAACATATTCCGCTCGTTTTTTCTTGATTTCCTCCAGCAGCGCCTTTCCCGCTCCATTGGAAGTCCCCGCATCCAGTTGCGCATAAAGTCCAGTCAGTTCCTTCGACGCTTCGGTCATCTGGCTGACGGAACGCTTCATTTCGTCCGCGTCCGTCAGATACATCAGGGAAAGCATGGCTCTGCCATTGTTGTTTACATTGTCGATAATCCGGTTCGCCACCTGGGTCTTGGGCCATAATTCGCCGGAAACGCGCATCGACGTTGCCCGCAACAGATCGATCTGGTACCACACAATTCCGCCGGCCAGCGTGCCTCCCAGAATCACGACGGCGAACGTCAAGTACAGGCGCGTTCCGATACGTTTGAACCCCATCGTGCAATCTCCCAATGCTGTTTCCTGCAGCAAAGCTCTCCCGGCAGCCAATGCCCAAACGCCGCTGCTGCCTTCTCGATGCGAGAAAGTGACAACCTGCTTATCGGCCATCCATTCCATCCGATCAGACTATTTATGGCGGGCGCCCCGTATCCGGCCGCCTGGTGTCCTGTCCCGCATAAGAATTGGCCAAAACGTTTTGAAAGGGCACGACTTCAGTCGTGCCATAAACGCCATGGAATCAGCCTCGGCTTCAGCCGCTGAGGAATGTTTTTGGGCCATTGTCAGCTTGATATCACTGTAATCGAACGATTACAGTTGAGTTATGTTTTTCTGTCCGGCCGCATCGCTCCAGCGCGAAAGGGGACAAGAATGAAAAAGACCATCAACGGGCATGAACTGCCTGAATTCGATCCCGCAAAGTACTTCGACAACGAAGAAAGCATTGCCGTCTATCTCACCGGAATTCTCGAAGCGAATGACGCGGCCCTTCTGGCCTCGGCCCTTGGAGACATTGCCCGCGCGCGCGGCATGACGGAGATCGCCAAAGCCGCCGGAATCACCCGTGAAGCTCTTTACAGAGCCCTTCGCCCGGATAGCGCGCCGCGCTTCGATACCATCAGCCGCGTCTGCACGGCCCTCGGCGTGCGTTTGGTTGCCCAACCCATCCCTGCCGGAAAATCAGCCGCCTGAAAGCCAGTCTCTGCTCTCCGGCGGATGGCCCGGTTCCTCATTGGGTGAAAAAACGCGTAGATTTGTCTAGAGGTCTCAAGTGAACGACGAATCATTCGTTTTGTACAGATTCAGAAAGATCGAAAAACATCTGATTGAATCCTTGGTTAGCCAAACTCTATATTTCGCCAAGCCAGAACAACTGAACGACCCGTTTGACTGCCAAATTGATCTAAAAGGTGCTCTCAAACGAGCCGAACCGCTCGCCACCGACGACCGAAAGAATCTTCTCTTGTCATTCTTAGGCAACTCGATGTTTTTCGAAAACTGGCAATCAACATTCGACAATTGAGGTGTGTGTTGTTTCTCAAGAGACAATCGGGATACATTGCTATGGTCACACTATGCAGATGCGCATAAGGGCATATGTCTGAAATACGAATTCCGAGCCTCCTATTTTTTATCGGAAGAATTTCATCTCACAACGATGGGAAATGTTGAGTATCTCGCTGAACCGGTGACGGAGTGGCTAAAGAACGCTCCTATGGATATGACCAAATTCATCGAACGACTCGTTCATGTGTTTGCCAAAAAAAAAAGTCCCGCTTGGGCCTACGAGAAGGAAGCGAGAATTTTTCGACCACCTGGCGTTTTCAATTTCGGTGAACAATTTCTGAATCAGAAATGTTTCGGCTTGCGAACGCCGCCAGCCGACATTGAACTCATCACCAATTTGGCTCGAACGTATGCCGGTTGCACTACGTTCAGTCAGATGGTCCGCGACGAAACAGAATTCGGGTTTTCGGAGAAAGCGCTATAAGTACAAACAGGGCCGGCTGGTTGGCCAGCGCTGGGCTGACCG
>JBEKZG010000166.1:0-7445 GCA_049510095.1 Occallatibacter sp. | reverse complement strand
CAGCGCTTCCACATCCACCGCGGTCTCCTCCGCGGGGCTCGCAGGCGGCTCAGCGAGCGCCGCCACCGAGAAGAAGAAACGGATGAAGACGGTAATGGGCGTCATCAGCCACAACAGAAGGCGTATGGGCCACACAAGCCGCCGCACCCACCGGCCCTGCGTACGGTTGAACAATAACGATGGCAGAAGCTGGTCGCAGAAAACGACAACAAGCACCACGCTGAGCACAGCCTGTGCAATTTCGGCGTAAGTGGGCCGGCCCATGTGCGGCGCGCGGTCAAAGAGCACCGCGCCAAACTCGAGCGCGATGATGCCCAGCGCAAGTTGCTGCAGCACCGCCGCGCAAATGGCCGCGTGCTCGCGCGTGAGTCCAAGTTGCGGCTCAATCAACTCTTCCCACGCATCCAGATTCTCTTCAATCTCACGGGTCAGGATCTTGCCGAACTCCGCGTAGACGCGGCTAATGTAGGCGGCCAGCGTCTCAACCAGAGCGAGCAGCAAAACCATGAGGATCGCGAGAGCGCTCATGATCGTTTGGCCTTTGCGGCGGGCGGAGTTGGGGACGAGGCGGGATTCACAGCGCCCCTCCGGGGCGCGTGGCTCTCATCGGCGGTCTTTCCCAGGGCTGCGCTGCGCTTGCCCTGGGCTATTATCTCAGCGCCCCTCCGGGGCGAGAACGGGACGGCGACTGGCGAAGCCTGCGCGCGGACTCGTTGCAGCTTCGTGCGGACTGGCGGAGATTTCGTTCGAACTGGGGGAGCGCCGGTGCGTTCAATGAGGCCTGGCGGGATTTTTAGTTGGGCGCGGAGTTTGCGCTCGCGCCGCGCCATCAGGCCGTTGTCCGCCTCATGGTCGTAGCCGGCCAAATGCAGCAGCCCATGAAGAATCAGCACCTTGATTTCCGTCGTGAGCGAATGGCCCTGCTCCGCCGCCTGGCCCAAAGCCGAGGTCACGCTGATAGCCAGGTCGCCTGCAATTGCTTCGGCGCCCTTTCCGCGATTTGGTCCTTCGGCCGGAAACGACAGCACATCCGTAGCCTTGTTCTTGCCCCGAAATTTGCGGTTGAGCTTGCGGATGGCCTCGTCCGTGGTCAGCAGGACTGTCACCTGCCCGCGCACACGCGCCGCAGCTTGCGCTGTCGAGAGGAAACTTGCCAATGTGCGCGCGGACGGTAGCCGGAGGGTGCCGGAACCGGGAGGAGGAGAACCCGCAGCAGTGCGCTTCGCCGAAGTTGCCTTCCGTGAGGGGTCGGAACCTCCGCGGACAGGTCTTCGCCCGTGGGGTGATTCTGCGTCCAAGTCTGGGTCGAGGAGGATCATCGTGCACATGGCTCCGCCGCGGCGGAGCCACGCTTCATCTTTGATTCTACGCGAAATGCGTTCTCACTGCGGTTTCGCCACTTGCAGCACCTGCGCCTGCGCACGATTCTCGCTCTGCTGCGCTCCCACCCCTCCCAAATTGATGGCATCGCCCGCGGCGAGCGGCAATTCCTGCTGCTGCGGTTTTACCGACTCGTAGGCGCGGACGATGCGCTGCACCAGCGCATGCCGCACCACATCGGTATCTTCAAAGTGGCAGAAGTGAATGCCCTCCACCCCATCCAGAACATTGATCGCATCCACCAGGCCACTGCGCCGCGGGTTGGGCAAATCGATCTGCGTGATGTCGCCGGTAATCACCGCCTTCGAGTTGTTCCCCATGCGGGTCAGGAACATCTTCATCTGCTCAATGGTGGTGTTCTGCGCCTCGTCCATGATGATGAAGGCATCATTGAGAGTCCGGCCGCGCATGAACGCCAGCGGCGCAACCTCAATCACGTTCTTCTCCAGCATCTTGTCCACCTTCGCCGGTTCAAGCAGATCGTAGAGCGCGTCATAAAGTGGGCGCAGATAAGGGTCGACCTTCTCCTGCAAGGAGCCGGGCAGGAAGCCAAGCTTTTCCCCGGCTTCTACCGCCGGCCGCACCAGCACAATGCGGCTCACTTTTTTCGCATTGATGGCTGCCACCGCCATGGCCACGGCCAGATAAGTTTTGCCAGTGCCCGCCGGACCAACGCCGAACGTCATATCGTTTTGCTCAATCGCCTCAACGTATTTCCGCTGGTTGATCGATCGTGGCTGCACCGCCCGCTTCACACCGGCCGACCGCTGTTTCCCGGAGTCAACCAAAGATCGCAACGTCGTTGCGGGGTCGGCCACCACCAAACGGAGCATTCCATTCAGTTCTCCATTGTGGAGATTGATGCCCTGCCTGCGCAACGCTTCAAAATCCTCAAAGATTCGCTTGACTCTGCCAACGCCGTCGTCAGTTCCCTGCACATGCACGGCGTCGGAGCGAAGATCGATCCGCACACCCAGCTTGTCTTCCATCAGCCTGACATTCTCATCGCGAGTCCCGAACAGGGGCTCAAGGTTGGGCGTGATCTCCAGAGCGATCTTCAATGGAATCGTTTGCCTCCAGTACTGCGTAGCCGGGTTGAGGTCAACCGGTCGTGGCCCAGGGTTGGGGTGACCGGCACGGAAATTTCGAGGAAATTTTGGCAGGGAGTGGAGTCCACACGGGGGTATAAGCAGGTCTCGGTGGATCCCAAATTCACAGCGCGATCAGCGGACCGCCATGAAACCATTGATTTTGCAGGAAACTTGCGCGCGTGAGGCACGACCGAGCAAAAGCTCTGGGCTGCCTGAGGAAACCGCGGGATGGCGATGGCGACCAAATCGGGTATCTGCGCTTGAGACTAGCGCCAAACGGAGCGCGACGTCAATCCGCTCCTCGTGGTTATTCGATGAAAGCCGTGCCTTGACGGTTACCTGCCACCGGGCCGGGGGTAACTCCGGGTCTCCGGAACGCCCATTGTCTGCCCAGTTGCAAGAGCCTATGATGTTGGGTGCCAACTTCAGACATTCCGAGGCAATGCAAGTGAAAGCCATGCCATCTATCCCGGAGCCGCACATCTCTTCGTCTCTCTCATGCCCGACGTCTCTCAGAAAGCCGGCAAGCGCTGCCGGTGACCATCACGAGACCACTTATTGCTGGCCGAAGATATTTCTCGGCTTCACCTTCCTGATACCGCATTTTCTTGGATTAACGGCGTGCGGCGGAGCGTCTTCGTCGACGCCTGCGCCAGCACCAACGCCTACGCCATCAACCCCCGACCAGCGGGCCGATGCCATGCTGGCGCAGATGACGCAGGCCGACGAACTGCAATTGGTACAGGGCGGAGTGACGACCAACCTCACCTACGGCTATACCGTGCCGCGCGGAGCCGCTGGCTACGTGCCGGGGATTCAGACGTTGGGGATCCCAGAGCTGTACCTCGCCGATGGCAGCGTGGGCGTGGGCAATGGCGTGGGACCGGCCACGGCGCTGCCCTCATCCATTGCCAGCGCCGCTGGTTGGGACGTCACGGAAGCGGGGAAGTACGGCACGGTGATCGGAACTGAACTGGCCGACTACGGCATCAATGTGAACCTCGGCGGCAACATCAACCTGATTGGCCGCGAGCCGCGCGATGGGCGCACTTTCGAAACCAAGGGAGAAGACCCCATCCTGGCCGGCAAGATCACTGCGGCCCATCTGAATGCCATTCAGGCGCAGCACATCATTGCCGACATCAAGCACTTCGCCTTCAACGATCAGGAATCGGGACGCGGCACCGCGAACGCGATCATCGACGATCGCGGCGGCCGGGAAAGCGACCTGCTGGCATTCGAGATCGGCGTGAAAGATTCGAACGTGCAATCGGTCATGTGCTCTTACAACCTCACCAACGATCAATACGATTGCGAAAATGCCGTCCTGCTTATACAAACCCTCAAAACAGAGTGGAATTTCCCCGGCTTTGTCATGTCGGACTGGTGGGCCACTCACAGCACCGTGAACGCGGCCAACAACGGACTGGATCAGGAACAGCCCAACCAGCAGTACTTCTCAACGCTGGGCGCGGCAATCAGCACAGCGCAGGTTCCGCAATCGCGTCTCGACGATATGGTGCACCGCATCCTGCGCGCCATGTACCAGGTAGGCATTTTCGACTATCCACAGCAGATTCAACCCATCCCTGCCGCGGCCGATGCGGCCATTGCCCAGGAGATCGAGGAGAACGGCGCGGTTCTGCTGCAGAACGCGAATCACCAACTTCCGCTGACCGCACCGGCCATCCAATCGATTGCGGTCATCGGATCGAACGCGGACACCGCAGTGCTCTCCGGCGGAGGCTCGGCACAGGTGCAGCCAGTCGGCGGCGCGTTGACCGGAGGCTATCCGTGCCCGCCCTGCTGGGCGCAGGTGGTCTGGGACTTGTCTTCACCTTTGCAGGCAATCCAGGCCAAGGCGCCAAACGCCAAGGTGCAGTATGCCGATGGATCGAATGCGGCGGCCGCCGCGGCACTCGCCGCACAATCTCAGGTTGCCATTATCTTTGTGAGCCAGTGGTCGAGCGAGGGGATGGACCAGACCAGCCTCAACCTCACTGACCTGACCAGCACTACCCCCATCGATCAGGATGCGTTGGTTGAAGCCGTGGCCGCGGCCAATCCCAACACCATCGTTGTCATCGAAAGCGGCGGCCCCATCGTCATGCCATGGCTGAGCCAGGTGGGCGCGGTGCTGGAAGCCTGGTACCCAGGCCAGAGCGGCGGTCCGGCGATTGCGGACCTGCTGTTCGGCACAACCAATCCCTCGGGCAAGCTGCCCATTACATTCCCAGCCAGTGCCGCGCAATTACCGCGGCCGGTCATTCCCCAGCCTCCGGACGATGTGACACCCTTTCCGGTGAATTACACCGAGGGCTATAACGTGGGATACAAGTGGTACGACGTGAACGGGTATACACCGCTGTTCTATTTCGGCTATGGGCTCTCATACACGACGTTCTCAATCTCGAAAGCAGCTCTGGTGAACAATCTCTCTTCCACCACCAGTCCGAATTTCCAGGTGACCTTCAACCTGTCCAATACAGGTTCCGTGGCAGGGGCGGAAGTGGCCCAGGTATATCTGGGACTGCCGGCCAGCACCAACGAGCCGCCACGGCGCCTGGTGGGCTGGCAAAAAGTGCCGCTGCAGCCGGGAGCGTCCCAGGCAGTCACGATCGAGGTGGACCAGAACGATTCGTCGCACCCCATGTCCTATTGGGATTCGAGCTCAGTCAGCTGGACGGTGGCGCCAGGGACGTACACCGTCTACCTGGGGAACTCAGAGAATGCTGCGAGTTTGACAACGGTGGGGACGATCACAGTTGGGCAGTGAATAATTGCTGAACTGCTCGAAGCGTGAGAGCATGAATGCCGTGGGAACCTACAACAAACCGACTCAGCGGCGCGGTAAACGGGTGGTATATAGGTCAACTGACCCCGACGAGCCCAGACGGGAGACCATGAAGGCAATACGGTTCTTAATGACGGTCATAATTGGGTTCGCTGTTATCTTTCTCGCGTCCAGATGGACGATGCAGCATCTGACCTTACGAGCACCAAAGGCAGCAGTTCTAAATGGCCCAGGGAACCCAAGGGGCGACGCATCTTAATTTCGTTTCAAGGTCGAAAAGCAGTGCGCTGCTGTTTGGGACCACAATGCCGGTTCAACCTTGATGGAGAAAACAACCAAAGACTCATCGAGCAGCTAGGAGATCGCGCCTTGAGGTCTGAAAATGCCACCGAGAATACGATTCATGCTGCCAAACCATTCGATCAGAATCAGGGCAGTAACCATTCTGGCAGGAAAATCAAGATGCGTCGGCCCTGGCGTCGACCCTGGATTCCTAATGACCGGCGTGTAAGCCCAATGGAATCAATAGCGATTTTTTCGGTCATTTCAGATGTAACTTGCAACGCAAGTGATGATGCTCAGAATGACCGCCGAGCTTTCAGGTCAAGCGTGTTTCTCGTCCCGAACTACATTTTGGCGAGACACAGCTCATAGAACCTTTGCCCTCTCTTTCGGCGAGATGAGGAAAACGTCGATGGGATTTGGGGTTGGACGACCCAGCAGGAATCCCTGGACATCCTCGGCACCGAATGCCCTTATGAGCTCCAGTTGCTCCGACGTCTCCACGCCTTCGGCGATTACGTGCATGCCAACATTATGGGCAAGCATGATCAGCGTGCGAATCATGGATTCTATATCGGTCTTTGAGTTCAGATTGGAAACAAAGGACCTGTCGATTTTGAGAGCGTCGAAGGGCAAGAATGGCAGATAGCTGAGGGAGGAATAGCCGATACCGAAATTGTCGATGACCAGGCTAACGCCCATTGCGTGGAAACGATTCATGATTTCAACAGCGTTCTGGGGGCCGGACAGCACGGCCGACTCCGTGATCTCGATTTGAAGAAGTTCGTTCGGAAGCCCGGTTTGCAGCAGGATGGAGGATACCTCTTCCACAAAATCTTCGCGATGGAACTGGATGCTTGATACGTTGACCGCAACCTGAACAGGGTAGGGCATGATGCTCTGCCACCGGACGGCTTCGGCGCAGGCCTGGTGCATGATGTTGGCACCCAGATGCGAAATCAATCCACTCTCTTCGGCAATGGGGATGAATTTGCCTGGGGGTATTTGACCGAGATTCGGATGAGTCCAGCGGGCCAGGGCCTCGAAGCGGATCAGTCGGCTGTCGTTTAACCTGAACTCCGGCTGATAGTGCACAGAGATTTCTGCGCCCGCCACGGCGCCCCGCAGCTGGTTCTCCATACTCAGCCGTTCATGCAGCAGGAAGCCGATTTCGGGGGTAAAGTACATTACGCGATTTTTGCCCTGGCGCTTGGCAGCATACATGGCGCTGTCGGCGTGCTTGATAAGTTCCGCGGCATCGTTGGCGTTTTCAGGAAAGATGCTGATGCCAATGCTGACGCTGATGGTGAGTTCGTGACCTTCGACGCTGAAGGGATTGAAGAGCGATTCTCGCAGGCTTTCGGCCACCTGTGCCGCATCCTCCCGGGCATTCAAACCGGAAAGGATCACCACAAATTCATCCCCTGCGAGGCGGGCCAGAAAGCCTGATTTGCTAACCCCGGACCGAAGGCGGCCGGCCACCAGCACCAGCAGCACGTCCCCAATAGAATGGCCGAGGCTGTCGTTCACGACCTTAAATCCATCCAGATCGAGATAGAGCAGGGCAACGATGCCGGCATCTCTTCTGGCGTTCGTCAGCAAAAAGGCGAGCCTTTCGTGGAGAAGTTTACGATTGGGCAAGCCGGTAAGGGGATCGTTGAGCGACTCATATTCCGCCGCATCTTTTGCTCTCTGCAACTCGGCCTGATTCTGCCTGAGCTGGGTAACATCGATCGCAGTGGTTTCATACACCATGCCATCGGCAGTGCTTACGGGCGTGATGTTTGTCAGCAGGTCCACTGTGACACCGTCGTTCCGGCGCAGGCTTACGTCCCAATTGCTCAACGGCCGCTCTTGAAGGGCAGCGCACAGTTGTTCGCGATGAGTGGGGTCGGCCT
>JBEKZG010000165.1:0-11572 GCA_049510095.1 Occallatibacter sp. | reverse complement strand
CTTGAGAGGTCGAGCAGGAGACAGGTACGCATTTCAAATCGCGGCAAGTATAAAACGCCTATAACGTGATTGTTTTATATCGGTTGCACGATCAGAGCACTGCTTTTACCGGACAGCCGTGAGCGAATATTTAGGAAGAACTTAAATCATTTCCATTTAAAAGAAGCTGATTTTGAGTGTAAAATCGCCCAACCAGAGTTGCGAGTGCACGTCAGAAAGCAATGCGGGAAAACGGTTTTGAAGAAGTTCGCGGCCGAATCGGAGGGAGATGCATGGGAGACAAAAGCAAGCAGAAAAAGAAGGATGCAAACGGCAAGGAGAAGGCTGCTGAAGCACAGCCGAATGGAGTAGCTCTCGCTCCGCCGGTCGATGCAAACGTAAGGCGCATTGGGAAAGACTGCGACTATGAGAAGGAGTTGAGCCGGCTGCAAGTTGAGTTGGTGAAACTGCAGGAGTGGGTGAAGCACGAACATCTGAAGGTGGTGGTGCTGTTTGAAGGCCGGGATGCCGCGGGCAAGGGTGGGGCGATCAAGCGGATCACCGAGTCGCTGAATCCGCGCATTTGCAAAGTGGTGGCTCTGGGCACACCCACCGAGCGGGAAAAAACACAGTGGTATTTTCAACGCTATGTTCCCCATTTGCCCGCGGCGGGCGAGATTGTTCTTTTTGACCGGAGCTGGTACAACCGGGCCGGGGTAGAGCGCGTGATGG
Source organism: Occallatibacter sp. (assembly GCA_049510095.1). Classification (GTDB taxonomy): domain Bacteria; phylum Acidobacteriota; class Terriglobia; order Terriglobales; family Acidobacteriaceae; genus Telmatobacter. Next base: position 10,861 of record JBEKZG010000165.1, on the reverse strand, counting down.
GATTCTGCACGGATGCTCAGTACCAGGAGTTCATGCTGACCTGTCCGGAGTTTGAACGCATGCTGGTGCGCTCGGGAATCGTGTTGATTAAATACTGGTTCTCGGTGAGCGATGCGGAGCAGGAGCGCCGGTTCCAGGAGCGGATGACGAACCCGACGAAGCGGTGGAAGATCAGTCCTATGGACCTGGAATCGCGGAAGCACTGGGCGGATTATTCGCGGGCGAAGGACGAGATGTTCAACGCCACGGACCAGAAGCAGGCGCCGTGGTTCGTGGTGAATTCGGAAGACAAGAAGGCTGCCAGGCTGAACGTTATCCGGCATTTACTTTCGAAGATTCCTTACAAGGACCTGACGCCGGAAGTGCTGGAGTTGCCGCCTCTGGTGAAGTCGGAGTATGTGCGGCCGCCTTACCAGGAGCAGCACTTTATTCCGGTGGTGTACAAATAAGGGCGGTTCTCAGTTGTCGGTTGTCGGTGGTCAGAGCTCGGAGACGAGGGGCTGATGGCTGATTTATGGTTGAATGCAGCCCATGAAGCAGACACTGACCCGCCTCGCGCTTACAGTTCCGGTAGTGTGGCTGGTGGTTTCGCTGGTGTTTCTGTTGATTCATCTGGTGCCGGGCGATCCGATTGAGCAGATGCTGGGTGAGGGCGCTTCTCCGGCGGACACGGCGACTTTGCGGCACCAATACTTCCTCGATCTTCCGCTTCATCAGCAGTACCTGCGTTACTGGGGTGGAGTACTGCGCGGGGATCTGGGCAGTTCGATTCGGCTGCACGATTCGGTGGCGCATTTGCTTGCGGCGCGGTATCCGTACACGATTGCGCTGACGCTGACGGCGCTGGGGTTGGGGATTGCGTTGGCGCTGCCGGCGGGGATTCTGGCGGCAGTCCGGCGCGGGCGGTGGTTGGATCAAATGCTGTCCGTCGTGAGCCTGTTTGGCCTTAGCGTGCCTGGGTTGGCGCTGGGGCCAATTTTGATACTGGTTTTCTCGATTGGGCTGGGATGGCTGCCGGTTTCGGGGGCGAATCCGGGCGGTAGCGGATTGATCGACTGGCATTATCTGGTGCTTCCTTCGATTGCAATGGGGGCTTCGCTGGCGGCGATTCTGACGCGCATGGTGCGGACGGCGATGCTGGAGGAGTTGGGCCAGGATTATATTCGGACGGCGCGGGCCAAGGGGCTGAGCGAGTACGCGGTGGTATGCCGTCATGCGCTGCCGAATGCGCTGGTGCCCATTATCACCGTGGTGGGTTTGCAATTTGGGGCGCTGCTGGCGGGGGCGATTGTTACGGAGACAATCTTCAGCTGGCCGGGGCTGGGGCGGCTGACGGTGAGCGCTATTTCGAATCGCGATTACGCGCTGGTGCAAGGGTGTTTGCTGTCGATTGGGCTGACATATGTGCTGGTGAACCTGCTTACGGATTTGGCGAACCGGTGGGTGAATCCGAGAAGCAGGGAATAGGGAACAGGGAGTAGGGAACAGAAGAACTATAGCTATAGATAGATGGAGCTATCTTACTCATCGCGATGAGGCCGCGATGAATGATTGCATGACAGCGTCGGCTCCTTCGGCGGGTCCGGCCCGGGTTCATTCCGATCGTAACTTGCCGACGCAAGTCATGATGCTCAGGATGACAAATTCTGTTGGGGAACGAGTGCTTTCGGTGGATTGTCGGCAATACGGAAGTTTCGGCTCATGTGCGTAGCCGTCCCGCGCCAGATTTTGCGGTGATTTGTGCTAAGGGGCGTCTTTCTGGCCCTTCTCCCCCATTCTGCCCATTGAAGAATCAGTAACTTGCGTGTTTTCAGCAGCCGGCGAAGCCGTGCCCTTTCAAAGGAGCCATTTATGAGACCGGTTCTAGTCTGATCGCTCGATGACTCTCAAATTCACCGCGCCCATTTTCAAACAGGCCGAGCTGGACATACACATCGTGGACGACCTGGTAGCACTCGCACGCGGCGTCCGCGAGGCCGGCGTGATCGAGAATGGCCACTTGTCCCCGCGAGCAGGTGATCAACCCCGCCTTCTGCAGGATTCCCGCCGCCACTGTCACCGAGCTGCGGCGCGTCCCGAGCATGGTGGCCAGAAATTCCTGTGTAACAAGAATCCGATCGGACTGCACGCCGTCGCGGCACATCAGCAGCCAGCGAGCCAGGCGCTCTTGCAGGTCATGCAGACGATTGCACGCGGCAGTCTGAGCAGTCTGCACCATAAGTCCCTGGACGCTGCGCAGCAGGCACAACCGCAATGGCGCACAAGTCTCGGCCAACCGCTTGAGCACCAAGGCCTTCACGCGATAACCGTATCCCGGTATTTGCATGAAATAGCGGTTCGGCGAGCCCCCCTCGCCCATCACGGCAGCCATTCCTACAAATCCGTCGAGCCCAATCAGGCCGACTTCAACACTGGTCCCGTTTTCCATGGTTGCCACAACGGAGCAGATGCCGCCTTCGAGGAAGTAAGCGCCCTCCGCTGCTTGATTGGCCTCTTTCAGGGTTCGATTCCTGGGCAAATCGACCAGCGTTAGGTGTGGGGCGAGGAGCTGGATGACCTCAGCCGGCAACGAGGCCAATAGACGATTCTTATAGGTAAATTGTGGAGATGCTGGAAGCATGCGACTCCTTTGGCGCGGGCGGACCGTGAGGCCCACACCTGAATGCGCAAAGAAGCCAGTCCCGGAACCTTATCGATCGAAATTGGGTGAAGGCTGGTTGGGTTGCGCTTGGAAATGCCCCTCGACGATGCACTCTTATCGGGCAAGCCGCACGAGGAAGTTGGGATTTTTCGGGAGATTGTTTCTCGTTGGCTGCAACGATAACGTCAGAGTACTTTCCCGTGGAGAAATAAATCTGTTCCTATTTGCTCGATTAGTGCGACAGGCGACAGACTTCGTAAAAATCGGACGCCTAGTTTCAATTACAGGCAACGCAACAAGATTTTCCCAAATCCAGGGGATGCGCCACTTGAACGTACCGCACCGCACCAGAACCGCATAGCTATGCAAACGGGATGGCCGTTTGCGCAAGAATTGGAGAGAAGTATGTCGTTGAAGGTCGTCCTCGCCGTTGGCGTTGACTCATGGATGCTAGCCGCTCACAGTGCGGAGTGGAGATCCGCCGGTTTCATTGTCTTGCCCGCAGGCACAATGAGCGAGGCGTTCGAACACTTCCTGAACGGGGACTACGACCTGGTCCTGCTGGGCCATTCCCTGTCCGTGGAAAGCAAGGAGCGGCTCACCTACCTCATTCGTTCATCCGGCTCGTACACGCCCGTGATTTCCATCGTCGATTCTTCAGGCAATTGCGACCTGTTTGCAAACGCGACCATCAAGAACGATGCCGGCGCGCTGCTGCAAGGCATGGGAGAGTTACTGGCGGCAGAGTCGCGGCTGCTCCGGTTAGGGACGGAAATCCGATCGGTCGACAACATACTGCCCGACTCGAATTTCGCAGATTCTCAGTTGAAGTGGAATGACGCCGCTGCGGCATGGAGATCGGGAAGCTTCTTTAGTCGCCTCTCTCCCGATGCAATCAGCCAGTTTGAGTCGCTTGCCGCTCCCTACCGGTGCAAAAGCTCCAAGATCCTGTTGTCTGAAGGCGAATCACCAACTGCGGTCCTTTTCCTGCTGGAAGGAAGCGTCAAGGTTACGATGAACTCCATCGACGGCCACCGTCTCATTCTGGGAATCGTCGGAATGGGAGACATTCTCGGTCTCGCCGCAGTCGTCTCCGGACACCCTTACGAGATAACCGCCGAAGCGCAGTTCCCTTGCAAACTTACCTCTCTTCCTCGCCGCACCTTCCTCGACTTCCTCGATCGCTATCCGGTCGCAGCGCAGAACGTGGGACTTCAGCTGAGCCGGGATTACATCCAGGCTTGCGAACAATTGCGCTTTATGGGGATCAGGATGACTTCGGGAACACGGCTTGCCCGGCTGTTGCTGAAGTGGAGCGCAGACGGCTGCCAGACTGACCGCGGCACGCGCATCACGTGCTCGCTCACCCACGAGGAGATAGGGGAGTGCATCGGCTTGGCACGCGAGACGGTCTCGCGCACCCTCAGTGAGTTCAAGCACCGGAAACTTGTAGTAAAGCGCGGCTCCACTCTGGTGATCGGCAGCGTCCGGGCACTGGAAATCTACGCTGAACGCAATGGCGATTGAGTGGAGCAAATGAATCGGAAAGATCTTAATATAAAGGCGGGAGACCGGGTGATCATCTCGCGGCCAACCTCGATCGATCGTTATGCCGCCCGCGTTGACCGTTTTTCCGTCGTAACTGCCGTTCGCCCCACTTCGTTCGATGCTGGTGGTCTCTGCTTCCGTTACGACGGAAGAGAATGGAAGGGGCACAATCGAATTCGCCTGGTTCTTTCTGAGGATGCGAGAGAAGAGGCGGTTTCGCTTGCGGCAGTCGAGGAGACGAGTCGCACGGAGCGGGCAAAAGAGGATGCGATGCTGGCGTTTCTGTTGAGTTCGCGCCAAGAGCAGGACTGGCTCAATCTGGGGCTCGAGGAATTGCGCAGGATCGCGGCGCTGCATGGGATCATGGCTGCGCTTGCCGAGCCCCTGGAAGCGCTCAATGTTGATGGCAACGACTGAGGACGCGCAAAAACGAACAGTCGACATTACTCTAAGCTCATTCGGGCTGCCGGAGACGTGCACGGAGGAAGCCGGCGATAAGCCCCAGAACCCCCGCTCCAAGCAATATCTTAGCTTCTGTTGGATGGGCATTCATCACGAGGTATACAAACCCTCCGAGTATTAGGACTAGGGCCAAGGCCGCGACTCCAAGCGCAAGGGCAGCGTACGCAAACTCCCGGGCAAGCTCACGATCTCTCGACTGAAGGACCAAAGCCGGTAACTCCGGACTGACTGCTATGAATCTTTCGCGCTGGTCCGGACTTGGGACCAGAGAAACGTGATTCTTGGCCATCCCGTGCTAAGGCCTCCGACATTGAACGTGCGCCCTGAGGTTTTTGAAAAAGACTATACGTGCTCCGTGCTCCGACGCAGGAATCCGGATGAAGCCATACCGCCAGCTATCACGGCAGGACTAATTCATCTCAACGCGCGCCGATTCGCCCCAGCACTGCGGGTATGGTCCGTAACAGGATCATCAAGTCCGCTCCCAGGCTCCAGGTTTGAACATACTCCGCATCCAGCTTCGCCCGCTTCTCGTAATTGATGTGGCTCCGCCCTGAGACTTGCCACAGCCCGGACAAGCCCGGAGTCGCCGTCAGATACACGGACATCAGCTTGCCGTACAAAACGGTCTCAAATTCAACTATGGGGCGCGGACCGATCAGTGACATATCTCCGAGAAGCACGTTGAAAAGCTGCGGAAGCTCATCCAGGTACCAGAGGCGAAGAATTCGCCCCACGGCGGTAATCCGCGGATCACGGAGACGTTTGTGCATTCTCCACTCCAGCACTCGGTTACCCATTTGCGCATCCGCAATGCCCGCCCGTTGCGCAGCATCCCTGTGCATTGAGCGGAATTTCCAGATTCTAAAAAGACGGCCATTCCTCCCGATCCGCTGTTCACGATAAAATATCGGCCCCCTGGAAGTTAAGAAAATTGCAGCCGCGATCATCAGTCCAGGAACCGCAAATACCACGATCATGAGCAAGGAGCAAACGATGTCGATTGCCCGCTTTATATACCGATAGCGCCACGAGTCTACCGGCGCTTCGCTGGAGAGCATTAACTCAGACGAGTACATGCTCTCCGACACAGCCGTGCCTCCATCCTGCACAACATAGGATCTATCACCCTCGGCTTTAGCGCGTAGCAGACCGATATAGTCTTGGTACCCGATCTCTGGCGGGCGCTCGTCGACAACTAGACTAGGAGCCCCTGGGCGGCGGAGTTTTCCGAAGAAGGCCAATCCGGTAATTCCGTCAAAGAAGGAACCGATCATGATTTCGAGTACGCGGCTTTGGCTTGGTCTCTCGAGCGGTAACGGGATTCCGAAAACCTGCTCGAAAGTCCCTGCATTGGGCCCAATCGACGCGTTCGAATTCGCCCGTACTCTTGAGACAACCACCGAACTGTGCTCCTGAGAACCGAGATTCACATCAATCTATCCTATCATTTTACGAAGAATTCCAAACTTGCTCAATATCGAGAGCCCGCTTGATGCCGCGGCTCGGAAAGCTGGAAGCTGCGTAACTACTCGGTGCGAGGGGCGAATGCGGCCACGCTGAGATTGCGTTTACTTCTGCGGTTTGTCGAAGGGCTGCTTGTCGGTGATTCTGGGGCGGCTTTCGGCTTGCAGCTCTTTTGAGACGGCTTCGACTTCACGGAAGACACGGAGGAGGTTGCCGCCGAGGATCTTGCGGCAATCTTCGGCGGAGTAGCCGCGGGCCATGAGGGCGGCGGTGATTTTGGGCAGGCCGGCGGGGGAATCGAGGCCCTCAGGGAGCTGGCCGCCGACTCCATCGAAGTCGGAACCGAGGCCGACGTGGTCGATGCCGGCGACTTTGGCGATGTGATCGATGTGGTCGATGAGCATGGAGAGCGGGGGGCGGGGAATGCGATCGGCGAAGGAGCGCTTCAGCTTGTCGAGTTCGGCCTGGGGGGCTTCTTTGCCTTCCGCTTTGTATTTGGCTTTGAGGTCAGCGACGGCTTTATCGACTTCGGGCTGCTGGGCTTTGTCGGCGTCCCGGTAGGCCTGGGATATGAAACCGGAGTAGAAGTTGACCTGAACGACTCCGCCTTTGGAGTTGGGACCGCCAGAGTTGGCGACGGCGCGGAGCATGTCGTCGGTCATGTTGCGGGGAGCGTCACACAGGGCGCGTGCAGAGGAATGCGAGGCGATGACGGGGGCGCGGGTGATTACGAGCGTCCGATAGAAAGTGCGATCGGAGACGTGAGAGATGTCGACCATCATGCCGAGCCGGTTCATTTCGTAGACGACGTCTTTGCCGAACTCGGTGAGGCCTTCCTTAGTGTGAGGGATGGAGGTATCGTCGATGTCGCCAGAACTGTCGGCCCAGCCGTTGGAGTTAGACCAGGTGAGGGTCATGTAGCGAACGCCAAGAGCGTAGTACTGGCGTAGAAGGGCGAGCGAGTCCTCAATGGAGTGGCCGCCTTCAATGCCCATGAGCGCTGCGAACTTGTGTTCGCGATGGGCCTGCTCAATGCCCGCGGGCGAGGCGACGAAGGCGATTTGATCGGGGTGTTTGGCAACCTGCTGTTTAACAGAGTCAATCAATTCGAGAGTGCGGCGGGCGTAGTGGCCCTGATAGGGGACGGGATCGACCCAGATGGAGAAGAACTCGGCGCTGAGATTGCCTTGATGGATGGAGTCCAGGTTGAGGTTGCCGTTGCCGAGAGGGTCGGCGAGGTCGAAGTGCTCGTCGAGGAAACGCTGCGGGGTGTCGGCGTGGGTGTCAATGACGATGGCGGACTGCTGGACTTGCTGGACCTGGGCAGGCGTGGGGGATCTTGGGGTCATTTTCTGGGTCGGTTTCGCTGTAGATTGGGCGTACGGTCGCGTTGGCAGGGCGCAAAGCAAGAGGAGAGACAAGAGACGAGTGCGCATAGGCTTGGGGTCAGTATAGAACGGAGGAGTGGGGATGGCCGGCGTATGTGCGGACCCACGTGACGACTCGCGATGGGTTGAAAACAGTACTCTGCGCGGGATGATATTCATCACATCGAGCCATGTTGTTTTTAAGACAGTGTGGACTGTGAACTCGTCCCCCAATATTGTGTCACTTTGAACCCGGTGTGGAAATGCGGACGGATCCGCAGTTGTGAGGATTTATGGGATCGACTCATACTTCGGCCAGTCGCAGCAAACCTGAGACGGGCCAGAGGCTCGCATCCACGTTTTCTACTGCACTGATTCTGCTTGGCATACTGGCACTGGTTGCCGGCACCGTGTACCTGCTGGAAACCGCCCCGGCCACGGGCGAGTGGGCGCAGGCTTACGACCCGACAGGAATCTGGTGGGTTTCAACGATTGTTGCGGCTCTTCCTGTGTTTGTGCTGCTGGGATCGATGGCGATCTTGCATTTGAAAGCACATGTAGCGGCGGTGATCGGACTTGTGACGGCCTTAGCCATTGCCATTACGGTTTACCACATGCCGGTCCGGTTGGCTCTGACGACTACGGCGTTTGGAGCGGGATATGGGCTGTTCCCGATTTGCTGGATCATTCTGCCGGTGATTTATCTCTACCAACTGACGGTGAAGACCGGGCGGTTTACGGCGCTGCAGGAGAGCCTGACCAATATTACAGACGATGGGCGTCTGCAACTGCTGTTGATTGCGTTTGCGCTGGGCGCGTTTTTTGAGGGTGCGGCTGGATTTGGAACGCCGGTGGCAGTGTGTGGCGCGATTCTGATCAGCCTGGGATTCAAGCCGATTCAGGCGGCGGGATTGAGCCTGATTGCGAATACAGCGCCAGTGGCGTTTGGCGGGCTGGGAATTCCGATTATCACTCTGAACCTGGTAACGGGCGTCGATGTGTTGTCGCTCTCGAAGACGATCGCGATCATCTTGATTCCGTTCTGCCTGCTTGTGCCGTTCTGGCTGATCTGGGCGTACGCGGGATTCAAGGCAATGCTGGAGATCTGGCCGGCGATCCTGGTGGCCGCGGTGACGTTTGCGACCGCGCAGTTCCTGATGGCAACGTATGCAGGGCCGTGGCTGGTGGCGATTGTGTCCGCGACTTCAACGATTGTGGTGCTGGTGGTGTTCCTGAGGTTATGGAAACCGAAGAGGATCTTAAACGTGTCCGGCGAGGACATAACGGGGCAGGTGCGGCGGCGGTTCGAGCACAGCACAGGGGCAACCGTGAAGGCGTGGCTGCCGTGGGTGGTGTTGAGCGTAGTGGTGTTTGTCTGGGGTCTTCCGCAGGTGTCGAAATTGCTGAACCAGGTAACCATCAACTTTTCCGTTGCGGGGTTGGACAAGTTTGTTTGGCGGGTTCCGCCAGTGGTGCTGAAGGCTTCGTCCGAGGCGGCTGTTTACAAGCTGAACTGGCTGGCGGCAACCGGGACGGGGATCTTTGTGGCTGCGATTCTGGCCGGATTGCTGATGGGATTGGGACCGAAGCAGTTGGCGGTTGCGTTTGGGAAGACGGTGCTCAGCGTGCGGTTTACGGTGTTGACGATTGCCGCGATGCTTGCACTGGGTTATGTAACACGCTATTGCGGTCTGGACGCAACACTGGGCCTGGCTTTTGCGCGGACCGGCGTGCTGTATCCGTTCTTCGGAACGCTGATCGGGTGGCTTGGAACGGCGACGACGGGATCGGACACTTCGTCGAATGTGCTGTTTGGCAGTTTGCAAAAGTTGACGGCGCAGCAGATCAATGTTTCGCCAGTGCTGATGTGCAGCGCGAACTCGGCAGGCGGCGTGATGGGCAAGATGATCGACGCGCAGAGCATCGTAGTGGCTTCAACGGCGACACAGAATTACGGGCAGGAAGGCACGATTCTCCGGTTCGTGTTCTGGCATAGCCTGGCGCTGGCCGCGCTGATAGGCGTGTTCGTTTTCCTCCTGGCATATGTGGCGCCGTTTACGGGGCTGGTGGTGAGGTAAATAATGAGTCGGCAAGCCAGCGAGTTAGCAAGTCAGCTTGTGAGTCGCCGGTTGGAAAATTGGCGGGGCTCCCAATCTCTCAGTGAGATTGGGAGCCCCGACGCTTCTTGCGCGTGAGTTGGGATTCAAGGCAGGAGTTGGAAGAGTTTAGTGGTGGTTTGCGGCTTCAGCTGCCTGCTTGACTTCACTGTAAGCCTGGGCCAGGAGATCCTTTGCCTTTTGTGCGTGCCCATGCATGTCGAACTCATTGGCTTGCTGTGCGGCGTCCATCTTGCCCGTGGCCTGCTCCATGAGGCGCTGAGCGGCGTTGAGGTTTGGGTGGCGGGCCCCACTTACGTTTTGGCCGACGACGATGCCGGAAGCGAAAAGTCCGACACTCAGGATGGCGCCAAGAATCAGGTTGCGAGATTTCATTGGAAAATCCTCCCGAGTCAACATACAGATTCGGGTAGTGACTGGCAAATGAAAAATCGCGATCCGAGAGGAATGAAGGCGGTAGGCGTGCCTCTTCGAGCGCAGACTTCCTTGACTGACTTGGCGGAGTCCGTGCTACTCCTTCAAGAATTCTTCCCAGGAGTCTTTCTTTTCCTGCTCGGTTGGTTCCGGCAGGAAGACGTCAGCTGCCTTATGCCACTGTCCCGGATTCTCAGAGCCTAGATCGTTGAGGGTGACCCTGTAGGCTCCGGGACCTCCGTTGTCGCCCTTGGCCCGCCCGACGACAACGGCGTCGTAGGTGATTCCCTTGTCTGTGAGGACTACTACTTTCTGACCTAGATCAAACATCGCCATGACTGGTTTCTCCGTGGGTGAGCCCTGTCCTAGAGTTTAATACGCGCGATGGTGAAGGATGCTGTCCGGTGCTACTTCGATGAGACGATGGAGGCCCCAAAGCTTATCCGGTTGCATTTTGGGCGCGATGAAGTTCTGGCCCGATGCGGCTGACGCGCGATGCTGACGGACCTCAACTGGTCAAGGCACTCGCTGTTTTGGGCTATGAGCCGACCAGACAATAGGGATTTCATATTCGCGTGACGACGCAGCGCGACGGCGAGAACCACGAAGTTATCCCGTTCCACCACCCGATCAAAAGGGGCACACTCTCCAGCATTCTCAAGCGGATTGCGGCCCACTATAGGCTGAATGTGGACGATCTGCCGAAGGTGCTTGATTTATAGGCAGGGCCGACGCATATAAATGGCCATGGTTTGCTATATGCAGCGAGCAGGAAATCGGTAAGAAGGGGGAATGGACAATCCCCTGAGGTATTTTTCTGAGTTACGCGATCCGCGCATAGAGCG